>NZ_JBJJLO010000026.1:0-63763 GCF_046230915.1 Pseudomonas sp. KCJK8993 | reverse complement strand
GGGTGCAGCCCAAGATCGACGGCGTGGCCGTGAGCCTGATCTACCGCAAGGGCCGCCTGGACCAGGCGCTGAGCCGGGGCGATGGTCAGCAGGGCCACGACTGGAGCAGCGTGGCCCGGCAGATTCCGGCCATCCCCCAGCAATTGCCGCAACCCGTGGACCTGCTGCTCCAGGGTGAGCTGTACCAGCGCCTGGAGGGCCACGTGCAGGCCCGGGTCGGCAGCCGCAATGCCCGTAGCCGAGTGGCGGGCTGGATGGCCCGTAAACGCCTGGAACCCGATGCCGCGGCACAGATCGGCTTGTTCGTCTGGGATTGGCCCCAAGGGCCACAAGCGATGGATGAGCGCCTGGAGCAGTTGGCCAAGCTGGGCTTTACCGAAGGCCGCGAATACAGCCGCAGGGTCGCCAACTTCGACGCGGCCCAGCAGTGGCGCGAGCACTGGTACCGCTCAGCGCTACCCTTCGCCAGCGACGGAATCATCCTGCGCCTGGGCCGACGCCCCGCGGCCGAACGATGGCAGGCCCGGAATCCGCACTGGATCGCGGCCTGGAAGTACCCCTACACCCAGGCCTTGGCCAATGTCCGCGAGGTAGAGTTTCGCGTCGGTCGCACCGGGCGCATCACGCCACTGCTGCACATCGAACCGGTCACTCTCGACGATCGGCAGATCCGCCGGGTAAGCGCTGGCTCACTACACCGCTGGCGCCAGCTGGACATCCTCCCCGGCGACCAGGTGGCCGTCAGTCTCGCCGGCCTGACCATCCCCCGCCTGGATGGCGTGGTCCTCAGGGCACCGCAGCGTCCACCGCTCCAGGCTCCGGTGCAGAGCGACTTCCACGCGCTGAGCTGCTGGCAACCCTCCCCCGGATGCGAGAGCCAGTTCCTGGCACGCCTGACCTGGCTCAGTGGCAAGCAGGCGCTGGACCTGGAGCATGTCGGCGAGCAGACCTGGGTACGACTGGTCCAAGCGGGGCGAATCAAGAGCCTGCTGGATTGGTTGACCCTCGACCAGGCAGAGCTTGTTAACATGGCCGGCTTCGGCGCACGCAGCAGCGCACGCCTGCTCGAAAGCCTGCACAACGCCAGGCGGCGACCCTTCGCGCTTTGGCTGAAGGCCCTGGGCTTGCCGCCCAGTGGCGCTGCCGACCTGGGCGGGCCATGGCAGGCGCTGGCACTCAAGAGCAGCCTGGACTGGCAGCAAGAAGCCGAGGTTGGGGTGGAGCGCGCGGAGCGACTGGCAGCGTTCTTTCGCGACCCGCAGGTGCTGGCCTTGCGTGCCACCCTGAATGCCGCCGGCGTCGAAGGTTTTTAGTCGCTCACCCGGGTCGGGTATTGAACCACCTGGTCCGCAATGGGCTCCAACAGCCCATTCCGGCACGCCCCAGCATTACTTCATTGGTTATTTTTTGATCTTTTTCACCTGGAGCCGTCAATGAACATCTTTCCTTCGCTCGCAGCCCTGACCCTATGCGGCTTGATGAGCGCGCCACTGTTGGCCAACGAGCAAACACCCGAACTGACCGGCTGCGCCGCCAAGCGCCAGGCCATCGCGACCCAGATCGAACAAGCCAAGGCCCACGGCAACGGCGATCAGCAGGCCGGACTGGAACGCGCCCTGAATGAAGTCACCACCCATTGCACCGACGCCTCGCTGAAGAAAGAACGGGAAAACAAGGTGCTCGACGCCAAGCACGAAGTCAGCCGCCGCCAGGCCGACCTGGAAAAGGCCATGAAGAAGGGCGACTCGGAAAAGATCAACAAGCGCAAGGACAAGCTCGCCGAATCCCGCAAGGAACTGCAGCAAGCCCTGGACGATCTGGACAAGTAGGCCGGGCACTGCCCCCGACATGACGAGGAGCCCCGGCATCCCTGCCTGGGTCTCGCCCCGAGCCGGGATCAGTGATTACGAAACTCTTTGTGGCAGGCGCTACACGCGTCCTCGACCTTCTGCACCGCCGGGCCAAGGTTGCTGGCCTTGTAGGGCTGGATCTGGCTGGCGACCACCAGTTCACCGGTGGCTGCCTCCAGGGTCCGAGCCAGTTCCTGAAAGCGTGCCTGCCGGCGCCAGACATCGTCGGTGGCGCTGGTGTGGTCTTCTTCCTTGACTGCAGGGAAGTGCTTCCAGGGCTCATGGGACAGGTTGTCGAGCTTCACTGCGCCCTCGACGAAACGCGCACCGTCGAACGGAATGCGTCCGCGGAGCATGCCTCCCAGGTCTTCGCCGGTCTTGAGCATCTGCTTGAAGATCGCCTTGCGCTGGCCCAGGGGAGAATTGGGATCGACCCCACCGCAGGCGGAAAGCGTCAGGCAGGCCAGCAATACAACAGAGAGTCTTTTTAACGTCATGGTGGCTTCAGGTCAGGTCACGGAAAACGGCGGCCAGTATCCTCGCCTCCCGGACAAAGACCAATAGCCCTATTAATAATATGGGTTGTCCTCCGCCACGGACGCGGGACGTCCCCCCAAGGAAACACAACATGAACCCGAGTTTTCCCCGCTGGTGCCGCCACTGGTTCTGGACCGTCCCGGCCCTGGCGCTACTCGCCGGTTGCAACGGCGGCGACACAGAACAGCCACCCTCTCAGCCCCAGACACACGCCCTGGCCACCTACAACAGCGCCCCCTGGGAGGCGCTGCCCGCAGTAGCCGACAACGACCTGCTGGCCGGCTTCGGTTCCTGGCGCAGCGCCTGCACCCGGCTCAAGACCGATCCAGTGTGGGGCGCCACCTGCGCCGCCGCGGCCAACGTGCCCCTGAGCCCCGAGGCGATCCGTGGTTTTCTCAAGGAACGCCTGCAAGTCTACGGCCTGCGTTCGGGCAGCGGCAGCAACACCGGCCTGATCACGGGCTACTACGAGCCGGTGTATCCCGGCAGCCTGGCCCAGACCAAGACGGCCAACGTACCGGTGTATGGCGTGCCGGACGACATGATTGTGGTCGCCCTGGACAGCCTCTATCCCGAACTCAAGGGCAAGCGCCTGCGAGGGCGGCTCGAAGGCCGGGTGCTCAAGCCCTACGACGATGCCGCGACCATCGAGACCCAGGGCGTCAAAGCGCCGGTGATCGCCTGGCTGACCGACCCCATGGACCTGCAGTTCCTGCAGATCCAGGGTTCGGGCAGGATCCAGCTGGACGATGGTCGCCAACTGCGCATCGGTTATGCCGACCAGAACGGCCACCCGTACCGGCCTATCGGTCGCTGGCTGGTGGAGCAAGGCGAACTGAAGAAGGAAGAAGTGACCATGGGCACCATCGCTGCCTGGGCCAAGGCCCACCCGGCGCGGATTCCCGAGCTGCTGGGCAGCAACCCGAGTTATGTGTTCTTCAACCGCAACCCGGACAGCAACGAAGGGCCGCGCGGCTCGCTGAACGTTCCCTTGACCTCGGGCTACAGCGTCGCCGTGGACCGCAAGGTGATTCCCCTGGGCAGCCTGCTGTGGTTGTCCACCACCCGTCCCGACGGCAGCAGCCTGGTACGCCCGGTGGCGGCCCAGGACACCGGCGGCGCGATCACCGGGGAAGTACGCGCCGACCTGTTCTGGGGAACCGGCGATGCAGCCGGGCAACTGGCCGGCGACATGAAGCAGCCAGGCCAGATCTGGATGCTCTGGCCCAAGGACATGCCGCTGCCCCAGGTGCCGCAAGTCGCCAATACCCCGTAACGCCTCCAGCCGGAACCGGCTTGTCGACCTGGGCGTCGACAAGCCTGGCCAACTTCAGATCGAGACGAAAAAGAAGCTGGCGATCAGCCCCATGCCCACGAACCACACCAAAGAACGCAGCACCGCCCAGTCGGCCAGGTAACAGATGATGTACAAAAGGCGGCTGGTGATGAACAACACCGCCAGCACGTTGATGGTCACCAACTGGGCGTTGCCCGCCACATGGGCCACCAGCACCGCAGCGGCGAACGCCGGGGTCACTTCGAAGCTGTTGAGCTGCGCGGCATTCGCCCGCTTACCGACCCCTTGCAACTGTTCCAGGAACGCCCGTGGATCATGGTTATCCCGCAACCCGTACTTGCCGGACCCCTTGGCCACCGCAGTACCCAGGTAGGGCAGGAAGATGGCGATCAATACACACCAGAACGCGACAGTCATAACGTCAATCCTTTTTTAGAGTTTTTAGGGAATACTCACAGTTTCATCACCAACATGCCGATCAGCACCAGGCCACAGGCCATCAGCCTTGGCCGGCCGAAGGGTTCCTTCAGGTAGCGCATGCCGAACAGCACCACCAGAATCACACTGATTTCACGCAAGGCCGCCGCTTCGGCGATAGAGCCCAACTGCATGGCCCAAAGCACCAGAGCGTAGCTGAACAGCACACAGAAGCCGACGCTCAGTCCCAGGCGCCATTGTTCACGCCAGAACAGGGCGAAAGCCGGGCGCTTCCAGACCAGCGCCACCAGGGGAAAAGGCCAGGCACTGAGCAACGTGACCCAGGCCAGGTAGTCCAATGGGTGCTCCCAGCGGCGCAGGGCCTGGCCGTCGATGAAGGTGTAGCAACCGATGCAAAGGCCGATCAGGGCCACCACCGGTAGCATGCTCCAGGGCAGGCGCGCGCCGCCTCCGCCCTGCCAGAGCAGGCACAGCATGCCGAAGGGGATCAGCAAGATGCCGAGAATCTGCTGGGTGCTCAGGGCTTCGCCACCCAATCCCAGGGTCAGCGCCAGCACCACCAGGGGCGAAAGGCCACGCATCAGTGGGTACACCAACCCCAGGTCCCCCACTCGGTAAGCCTGGATCAACAGGTAGCGATACAGGAGTTCGAAAGCCGCGGAAGCGAAGATCCAGGGCCAGAGCTGCTGGGGCGGCCATTGCAGGAAGAACAGCATGCCGGCCACGAACAGCAGGGCCACACTGTCCATGCAGGCCACCACCAGCAGGCGCTCGCCACTGAACTTGATCAGCGTGTTCCATGCCGCATGCAGCAGCGCCGCCATCAGAACCAGAGTTGTCGCCAGCACCTCGCCTCCCTGCCTGAACATCATTGCGAAACGGCGATCCTCGCATGCCGCCAGGCCCAGTTGCACGGAACATCGGCGCTTTTGGCCGGGTAGGCAGCGAATGCGTCCGCATGGGCATGGGTCCGAGTTTGCCCTGGGCCTGCAACATCGCCGCTTCTGCGCGGTCAATGTGTCGATCCTTGCCTGATGGCAACTGGCCTAGCCACCCACTGTGCCCCTGGGCGGCACCGGGACATCAAACCCCTGGCCTGAACGACTTCAGGCTGTTTTCCACAATCATCCAAAGGAGTCCGGATGCTTGAACTTGTCGCTGCCTTTATCTGCCTGACGACCCTGCTGACGTACGTCAACTTCCGTTTCATCGGCCTGCCGCCGACCATTGGCGTAATGGTCACCGCCCTGCTGTTCTCCCTGCTGCTGCAGGGGCTGACCTACCTGGGCTACCCGGGCCTGGAGGAACATGTCGAAGAACTGATCGGCAAGATCGACTTCGGCGACCTGCTGATGAACTGGATGCTGTCATTCCTGCTGTTCGCCGGCGCCCTGCACGTCAACCTCAACGACCTGCGCAGCTACCGCTGGCCCATCGGCCTGCTGGCCACCGTCGGCGTGCTGATCGCCACCTTCGTCATCGGCAGCCTGGCCTACTGGATCTTCGGCCTGTTCGGCTGGCACGTGAGCTTCCTCTACTGCCTGCTGTTCGGCGCGCTGATCTCGCCAACCGATCCGATCGCGGTGCTGGGAGTACTGCGTACCGCCAATGCCTCCAAACCGCTGAAGACCACCATCGTCGGCGAGTCGCTGTTCAACGACGGTACGGCGGTGGTGGTGTTCACCGTGCTGCTGGGTATCGCGCAACTGGGCGAGACCCCGACCCTGGGCGCCACCGCCTGGCTGTTCGTGCATGAGGCCATTGGCGGCGTGCTGTTCGGCGGCCTGATCGGCTACCTGGTGTACCTGATGATCAAGAGCATCGAGCAGCACCAGATCGAGGTGATGCTGACCCTCGCCCTGGTGATCGGCGGTTCGGCCATGGCCAGCGAGATCCATGTCTCGGCGCCCATCGCGATGGTGGTGGCGGGCCTGATCATCGGTAACCTGGGGCGCAACCTGGCGATGAACGACATGACCCGGCGCTACCTGGATGGTTTCTGGGAATTGCTCGACGACATGCTCAACGCGTTGCTGTTCGCCCTGATCGGCCTGGAACTGTTGCTGCTGCCCTTCAATTGGCTGCACCTGGCGGCGGCCAGCCTTTTGGCATTGGCCATCGTGGCCTCGCGCCTGCTTACCGTGGCCCCGGCGATCCTGCTGCTGCGCCGCTGGCGCAGCGTGCCCCGGGGTACCATCCGCGTGCTGACCTGGGGTGGCCTGCGCGGCGGCGTCTCGGTGGCGCTGGCCCTGGCATTGCCTGCCGGCCCGGAGCGCGATTTGGTGCTGAGCATCACCTACATCGTGGTGCTGTCGTCGATCCTGCTGCAGGGCCTGACCATCGGCAAGCTGGTACGCCATGTCACCAGCGACGCACCGAAGGCACAGGCCGAAACCCACTGACCGATGGCCCATGCGCAGCGGGCGAGCTGGCCCGCCGCGCATGGGCAGAGACGTCAGGCGCCGGGCGCGTCGTCCTTGAACTGATCCTTGACGTACTTGATCTCGGTACGACCGTGGGGAGCGGGCAAGCCGTCCTCTCCCAGGTTGACGAAGACCATTTTCTCCACCGTGAGGATCGACTTGCGGGTGATCTTGTTGCGCACTTCGCAAGTCAGGGTGATGGAGGTACGACCGAACTCGGTGGCGGTGATGCCCAGTTCGATGATGTCGCCCTGGCGCGAGGCGCTGACGAAGTTGATTTCCGAAATGTACTTGGTGACCACGCGCTGGTTGCCCAGCTGGACGATGGCGTAGATCGCCGCTTCTTCGTCGATCCAGCGCAGCAGGCTGCCGCCGAACAGCGTGCCGTTGGGGTTGAGGTCTTCGGGTTTTACCCACTTGCGGGTGTGGAAATTCATGTTCGCTCCTGACCGTCCTGCCATTCGATGCCCGGCATGATGGCAGACCGGGCCGCCTCGCTCTATGCAACCTCGACTATGGTCTCGATTGAGGAACTTCATCCAGGTAGCAGAAACACTTTGGGAAGTCTGGCTCAGGTCGCTATAATCGCCACCGTTTCGAAACGGTCATCTACCCTTGATACCGTTTTCCCGCCACCTGTCCGAGGGGCGCTGCAGCAGGCTCGACCTGTCAGGCTCGGATGGGGCGTTGTCGGCACGGGACTTCCCGTGCGGACACTAAACGCACAACGGCGCCCATTCGCACATTACGAATGGAGGCTCTTCATGAGCGCTGTCAACACGCCTGCAGATTTTACCGATTACAAAGTCGCCGATATTTCCCTGGCCGCCTGGGGCCGCCGCGAAACCATCATCGCCGAGTCGGAAATGCCGGCCCTGATGGGTCTGCGTCGCAAGTACCTGGCCGAACAACCCCTCAAGGGCGCGAAGATCCTCGGCTGCATCCACATGACCATCCAGACCGCCGTGCTGATCGAGACCCTGGTTGCCCTGGGCGCCGAGGTTCGCTGGTCGTCCTGCAACATCTTCTCCACCCAGGACCAGGCCGCTGCCTCCATCGCCGCCGCCGGTATCCCGGTCTTCGCCTGGAAAGGCGAGACCGAGCAAGAGTACGAGTGGTGCCTGGAGCAGACCATCCTCAAGGACGGCAAGCCGTGGGACGCCAACATGATCCTCGACGACGGCGGCGACCTGACCGAGCTGCTGCACAAGAAATACCCTGCCGTCCTGGAACGCGTCCACGGCGTGACCGAAGAAACCACCACCGGCGTGCACCGCCTGCTGGACATGCTGGCCAAGGGCGAGCTGAAGGTTCCTGCGATCAACGTCAACGACTCGGTGACCAAGAGCAAGAACGACAACAAGTACGGCTGCCGTCACAGCCTGAACGACGCCATCAAGCGCGGTACCGACCACCTGCTGTCCGGCAAGCAAGCCCTGGTGATCGGCTACGGTGACGTGGGCAAGGGCTCGGCCCAGTCCCTGCGCCAGGAAGGCATGATCGTCAAGGTCACCGAAGTCGACCCGATCTGCGCCATGCAAGCCTGCATGGACGGTTTCGAGCTGGTCTCGCCGTTCATCGACGGTATCAACGACGGCACCGAAGCGAGCATCAACAAGGACCTGCTGGGCAAGATCGACCTGATCGTGACCACCACCGGTAACGTCAATGTTTGCGACGCGAACATGCTCAAGGCCCTGAAGAAGCGCGCCGTGGTCTGCAACATCGGCCACTTCGACAACGAAATCGACACCGCCTTCATGCGCAAGAACTGGGCATGGGAAGAAGTGAAGCCCCAGGTACACAAGATCCACCGTACCGGCCACGGCGATTTCGACCCGCAGAACGACGACTACCTGATCCTGCTGGCCGAAGGCCGCCTGGTGAACCTGGGTAACGCCACCGGTCACCCAAGCCGCATCATGGATGGTTCGTTCGCCAACCAGGTCCTGGCCCAGATCTTCCTGTTCGGCCAGAAGTACGCCGACCTGTCGCCAGCCCAGAAAGCCGAGCGCCTGACCGTTGAAGTGCTGCCCAAGAAACTCGACGAAGAAGTGGCCCTGGAAATGGTCCGCGGCTTCGGTGGCGTGGTCACTCAACTGACCAAGCAACAGGCCGACTACATCGGCGTGACCGTCGAAGGCCCGTTCAAACCGGACGCCTACCGCTACTAAGAGCAGCTGCAAGCCTTGAGCTTCAAGCGGCAAGTAAAGGCCAAAAGCCGACCTTGCCGCACGAAGCCCACGGCTTGGCCCCCATTTGCCAAAACAGTGTCAGGCTCCAGGCTCCAGGTACAAGAGACGAGCGCACCCCCGCTTCTCTTGCAGCTTGCAAGCTTGCGGCTTGTAGCTGGAGGTTTCCTCCATGTCCCAAGACCGTCGCTACAGCTTCGAGTTCTTCCCCACCAAGACCGATGCTGGGCATGAAAAACTGCTCGCCACTGCCCGTCAGCTGGCCGACTACAACCCCGACTTCTTCTCCTGCACCTACGGCGCCGGCGGTTCGACCCGTGATCGTACGGTCAACACCGTGCTGCAGTTGGAGAACGAAGTAAAAGTCCCTTCGGCACCGCACCTGTCCTGCGTGGGCGACAGCAAGGACGATCTGCGCGGCCTGCTGCAGCAATACCAGGCAGCCGGCATCAAGCGTATCGTCGCCCTGCGCGGCGACTTGCCCTCGGGCATGGGCATGGCCAGCGGCGAGCTGCGCCACGCCAATGACCTGGTGAACTTCATTCGTGAAGAGACCGGCAGTCATTTCCACATCGAAGTCGCCGCCTACCCGGAAATGCACCCGCAAGCGCGCAATTTCGAGGACGACCTGCAGAACTTCGTGCGCAAGGCCAACGCCGGTGCCGACAGCGCGATCACCCAGTACTTCTTCAACGCCGACAGCTACTTCTACTTCGTCGAGCGCGTGCAGAAGCTGGGCGTGAACATCCCGATCGTGCCGGGCATCATGCCGATCACCAACTACAGCAAGCTGGCGCGCTTCTCCGACGCCTGCGGCGCCGAGATCCCGCGCTGGATCCGCAAGCAGCTGGAAGCCTATGGCGACGACAGCACCAGCATCCAGGCCTTCGGCACACAGGTCATCAGCCAGATGTGCGAACGCCTGCTGCAAGGCGGCGCCCCGGGATTGCATTTCTACACCCTGAACCAGGCGGAACCGAGCCTGGCGATCTGGAACAACCTGAAGCTGCCGCGCTGACCGGCAAGGCAACACCGGCCCCGGTGCCGACCGGGGCCTCCATACCCGCGCCAGGCCTGATCTAGAGCGCCAGGAACTGCCCCTAGCATTTGCATGATCTCTCGGCGTACTCTCCAGCAATGTCCGTCATTGCCCGGTTGCTGACCACCCTTCTCTGCGCTTGCCTGAGCCTCGCCGCCCATGGCGAGACGCTACGCATCGTCACCGAACCCTGGGCCCCCTATGTCTACGAGGAAAACGGCAAGCCCCTGGGGCTGGACTACGAGACCACCGCCATCGTCTTCCAGCGCCTGGGCATCGAGGTGCAATGGCAGTTCCTGCCCTGGAAGCGCTGCCTGGCGATGCTGGAAACCGGTCAGGCCGACGGCGCTCTGGATATCTTCCACAGCGACGAGCGCGACAGCACCCTGCTCTACCCCAGCGAGGCGCTATCGGAAGTCGAGTTCGTGATGTTCTACGCCAACCGCCGCCCCCATCCGTTCAAGCGCCTGGACGAGCTCAAGGGCCTGACCATCGGCACCTCCCCTGGCTACCTGTACAGCGAAGATTTCAGCAACTCCACGCTATTCAACCGTGAGCCCGCCCCCACCCACGAGGCCAACTTCGGCAAATTGCTGTTGGGCCGGATCGACCTGCTGATCACCGACAAGCGGGTCGGCCAGCACCTGCTGGACACCCTCGGCATCCGCGACCAGATCAGCCAGAACCCCCTGGTCGTCAGCCGCCAGCAGCAATACTTGGCGGTGCGCCGCCAGGCTGGCATGGACCTGCTGGTGCAGCGCTTCGGTGCCGAACTCAAGCGTTTCAAGCGTGAACCGGGCTATGCCGCGCTGAGCGCCAAATATGGCGCGGAACCCGTGCTGCCGCCTGTCAGATCCTCTTCGACCCGCGAATCGGAAAAAACCGTTGAGCAGCAGGAAAGCGGCGCGCATTGAATGCTCTGTTATACTCCGGCCTCCCGCCAGGCTCACGCCCGGACGCTGGGATCCTGTTCAAGACATCTCCACCCCGCTACGGCGCAGCCGACCGGCCCGCGCGAGCCCTCGGTGGATGTCTTCCCAGGCCAGCAGGACCGGACGGGATTGCGTCCTCTTGAACGCCATTCGCGCCCGGCAAGATCATCCCTTTGGGCCAAGCCCTCACTAAAACAGGATTACTCATGTCCTTTGCTTCCCTCGGTCTCTCCGAGGCTTTAGTCGGCGCCATCGAAGCAGCCGGCTATACCCAGCCTACTCCGGTGCAACAGCGGGCCATTCCCGCCGTGTTGCAAGGTCGCGATCTGATGGTCGCGGCACAGACAGGTACTGGTAAAACCGGCGGTTTCGCCCTCCCGATCCTGGAGCGGCTGTTTCCCAATGGTCATCCGGACAAATCCCAACGTCACGGCCCGCGCCAGCCTCGCGTCCTGGTCCTGACCCCGACTCGCGAACTGGCCGCGCAGGTGCACGACAGCTTCAAGCTGTACGCCCGCGACCTGAAGTTCGTCAGCGCCTGCATCTTCGGCGGCGTCGGCATGAACCCGCAGGTGCAGGCCATGGCCCGTGGCGTCGACGTGCTGGTGGCCTGCCCCGGCCGCCTGCTGGACCTGGCCGGCCAGGGCAGCATCGACCTGTCGCACGTGGAAATCCTGGTCCTGGACGAAGCCGACCGCATGCTCGACATGGGCTTCGTCCATGACGTCAAGAAAGTCCTCGCCCGCCTCCCGGCCAAGCGCCAGAACCTGCTGTTTTCCGCGACCTTCTCCAAGGACATCACGGACCTGGCCAGCAAGCTCCTGCACGACCCCGAGCGCATCGAGGTCACCCCGCCGAACACCACGGTGGAGCGGATCGAGCAGCGGGTCTTCCGCCTGCCGGCCAGCCACAAGCGCGCGCTGCTGGCGCACCTGATCACCGCAGGTGCCTGGGAACAGGTCCTGGTGTTCACCCGCACCAAGCACGGCGCCAACCGCCTGGCCGAATACCTGGACAAGCATGGCCTGAGCGCCATGGCGATCCACGGCAACAAGAGCCAGAACGCCCGCACCAAGGCCCTGGCCGACTTCAAGGCCGGCGAAGTGCGGATCCTGGTGGCGACCGATATCGCCGCCCGCGGCCTGGACATCGACCAACTGCCCCATGTGGTCAACTTCGAGCTGCCCAACGTCGACGAAGACTACGTCCACCGTATCGGCCGTACTGGCCGGGCCGGCCGTTCGGGCGAGGCCATCTCCCTGGTGGCCCCGGACGAAGAGAAGCTGCTCAAGAGCATCGAGCGCATGACCAAACAGAAGATCGCCGATGGCGACCTGATGGGCTTCGATGCCAGCGCGGTGGAAGCCGAGAAACCAGAAGTGCGCGAGCGTCCGGACACCCGTAACTCGCGCAACGCCCGCGCGCCCCGCGGCGACAACCCGAATGGCGGCGGTGGCGGTCGCAAGGACAAGGGCAAGGACAAGGGCGGCAAGGACAAGCCGGCCCGTGGCGAGCGCCAGGCTCGCGAGCAGAAGCCTCGCGAAAAAGCCGCGCCGCGCGAACAACGCCAGCCAGTCCCAAGCCCGGACCGGGCGCCGGACGAGTTCCTCGATGACGACGTGGACAACTTCGGCAACCGCGCCGACTACGTCAGCCCGTACCAGAACAAGGGCAACCAGCAAGGCCGCGGCCGTCGCCCCGCAACCCCGGGCCAGGGCACTGGCGGCAATGGGCAGCGCAACGGCGGCCAGGGTCGCAATGGCAATCCGCGCAACGGTAGCGGAGCCAGCAACAGCAACGGTGGCACGCCGGCCAAACGCAACGGCCAGCGCAATGGTGCTTCCCGTGATGGCCAGGGCCGTCGCGACGATTCGCGCAACCGTCGTGGCCGTGACGATCAAGGCCGCCAGGAACCTGCCGTGCAGAATCCTCGGAGCGTCCAGCCGAAGATCATGCACAAGGAGTCCAAGGTCGATCGCTTCCCGACGCCTGAACAACTGGAACAGTTGCCAAGCCGCCCACGGGGCGAAAAACCGGCCCTGCTGACGCGTAACCGCTAAGCGAGCTGCAATGCAAAACGCCCTCGGTTGGAGCCGGGGGCGTTTTCTTGTGCGTGCCGTGGGCGCGAACGCGCCGATGGCAGCAGCGCGGCGCAGATCGCGAAGGCCCTGCGGGCCTTGTCGCAGCCTGCGGCAGCGGCTACAGGCGAAGCATTACTTGGCTTTCACACCTTCGAAGGTGATGTACAGGTCGACGTTATTGGACGCCGGGCCCAGGTCCATCATCTTGCCGAAGTCCTGGCGATTGATGCTGGTGGTGCCTTCGAAGCCAGCGCGGTAGCCGCCCCATGGATCCTTGCCTTCACCCAGGAAGGTGGCCTTGACCACGACAGGCTTGGTCACGCCATGCAGGGTCAGGTCGCCGGCTACGTCGGCGGTCAGCTTGCCATCAGCGTTCTTGCCGGTTGGCTTGACGCTGGTGGAGACGAACTTGGCGTCGGCAAACTTGCCAGCGTCCAGGAAGTCCTTGCTGGTGATGTGCTTGTCACGCTCGGCGTGGTTGGTGAACACGCTGGCGGTACGCACGTTGACTTCGATCTTGGCGTCTTCAGGCTTGGCCGCGTCGAAGCTGAACTTGCCGTCCAGGTCCTTGAAGGTACCGGTGATGAAGCTGTAGCCCAGGTGGCTGATCTTGAAGTCGACGAAGGCGTGCTGGCCTTCCTTGTCGATCACGTAGTCCGCTGCCATTGCCTGGCCGGTCGCCAATACAGCAGATCCGATTGCCAGAGCGGCGAGAGTCTTTTTCAACATGCTTTCCATTCCTTTCGAGTCAAGGTTGAACATCAGGCTTTGCGGCCCAGCATACGGGTGAGGGTCGCATCACGATCGATAAAGTGGTGCTTCAATGCAGCCAGTCCATGGATGCCGGCAAAGACTACCAGCACCCAGGCCAGGTACAAATGCACCGCACCTGCCACATCTGCCTGGTCCGGGAGTCCGGATACCAGGGCAGGAATTTCGAACAAGCCGAATACCGGGATACCCACGCCGTCTGCGGTGGAGATCAGGTAACCGGCGATCATCACCGCGAACAGGCCCAGGTAGAGGAACGCGTGTCCCAGCTTGGCCCCCAGTCGGGTCAGGCGGCCATGATTGGCCGGGGCCGGCGGCGGTGGGCTGACGAACCGCCACAGCACCCGCAGCAGCATGATCGCAAACAGCGTCAGGCCAATGCTCTTGTGCAGGTCCGGCGCGTCTTTGCGCCAGGTACTGTAGTAGTCCAGGCCGACCATCCACAGGCCCAGGGCAAACAGTCCGAATACCGCCAGGGCCACGCCCCAGTGCAGAACAATGCTTACCCAGCCGTAGCGCGAAGAAGAATTACGTAACTGCATTGTGTCGCATCCTGTAAGAAACGCTGGCCAAGACTATCGATTTACCTATCGAATTAAAGCGGAAATTTTCGCTTTGAAATATCGAGAAATACGATCGATAGTCTGTACCGAGCGAGTTAAGTAAAGATTAAGTCCCTCAAGTTCCTCTACGGGCAAGTCCCCCGTCCCCGTGCCTTGGCCTCCATCACCGGCGTCTTTGTCCAGGATGGGCCACACCCGCGGCGCTACCTCGCACAACCAGGTTGTCCCACGGCCATGCATTGCATAGGCTTGCTCGATCGTTTGCCCGCGCCATTTTGCGAGCACCTCCAGGAGACTGTACATGGGCCTGAATAACCAGTGGATGCAACGCGATCTCGCGGTGTTGTGGCATCCCTGCACCCAGATGAAAGACCACGAACAACTGCCGTTGATCCCGATCCGGCGGGGCGAAGGTGTCTGGCTGGAAGATTTCGAGGGCAAGCGCTACCTGGATGCGGTCAGTTCCTGGTGGGTCAACGTGTTCGGCCACGCCAACCCGCGCATCAACCAGCGCATCAAGGACCAGGTCGACCAGCTGGAGCACGTGATCCTGGCCGGCTTCAGCCACCAGCCGGTGATCGAGCTGTCCGAGCGCCTGGTGGCCATGACCCCCGCCGGGCTGGACCGGGTGTTCTACGCCGACAACGGCTCGTCGTGCATCGAAGTGGCGCTGAAGATGAGCTTCCACTACTGGCAGAACACCGGCAAACCGGCGAAGAAGCGCTTCGTCACCCTGACCAACAGCTACCACGGCGAGACCATCGCCGCCATGTCGGTGGGCGACGTGCCGCTGTTCACCGAGACCTACAAGGCCCTGCTGCTGGACACCCTCAAGGTGCCCAGCCCCGACTGCTACCACCGCCCTGAAGGCATGGGCTGGGAAGCGCATTCGCGCAACATGTTCGCCGCCATGGAGCAGACCCTGGCCGAACACCACGAGACGATCTCGGCGGTGATCGTCGAGCCGCTGATCCAGGGCGCCGGCGGCATGCGCATGTACCACCCGGTCTACCTCAAGCTGCTGCGCGAGGCCTGCGACCGCTACGACGTGCACCTGATCCACGACGAAATCGCCGTGGGCTTCGGTCGCACCGGCACCCTGTTCGCCTGCGAGCAGGCCGGCATCCGCCCGGACTTCCTGTGCCTGTCCAAGGCCCTGACCGGCGGCTACCTGCCCCTGGCTGCCTGCCTGACCACCGACAAGGTCTACCAGGCCTTCTACGACGACTACCCGACCCTGCGCGCCTTCCTCCACTCCCACAGCTACACCGGCAACCCGCTGGCCTGTGCCGCGGCGCTGGCGACCCTGGATATCTTCGAACAGGACAACGTGATCCAGGCCAACCAGGCCCTGGCCGCACGCATGGCCAGCGCCACCGCGCACCTGGCCGATCACGCCCACGTCGCCGAGATCCGCCAGACCGGCATGGCGCTGGCCATCGAGATGGTCCAGGACAAGGCCAGCAAGGCCGCCTATCCCTGGCAGGAACGCCGTGGCCTGAAGGTCTTCGAACACGCCCTGAGCCGTGGCGCCCTGCTGCGTCCGCTAGGCAGCGTGGTGTACTTCCTGCCGCCCTACGTGATCACCCCGGAGCAGATCGACTTCCTCGCCGAAGTGGCCAGCGAAGGCATCGACATCGCCACCCGGGACAGCGTCAGCGTGGCGGTGCCCAAGGACTTCCACCCGGGTTTTCGCGATCCGGGCTGAGGCCCGCCCGAGCGTGGCCGCACAGGCCACGCACCCGCCCCCACCGATCCGACTTCAACAGAGACCACAGATGAGATTGTCCCGCTTCTTTATCGACACCCCCCTGGGCCTTGGCGAGCACGAGCTGCCCGAAGCCCAGGCCCACTACATCGCACGGGTGCTGCGCATGGCCGAGGGCGATGCGTTGCAGGTGTTCGACGGTTCGGGGCAGGAGTTTCGCGGCACCCTGGTGGAGGTGGGCAAGAAGCGCGTGCGGATCAGCCTCGACGAGAGCTTCGCCGGCCAGCCCGAGTCGCCGCTGCGTATCCACCTGGGCCAGGGCCTGTCCCGTGGCGAACGCATGGATTGGGCGATCCAAAAAGCCACCGAGCTGGGTGTCGACCAGATCACGCCGATCTTCAGCGAACGCTGCGAGGTGCGGCTCAAGGATGAACGGGCCGACAAGCGCCTGCTGCATTGGCGCCAGGTGGCCATCAGCGCCTGCGAGCAGTGCGGGCGCTCCAAGGTCCCGGTGATCCACCCGCCGCTGTTGCTGGCGGATTGGCTCAAGCAGACCGCCGCCGACCTCAAGCTGGTGCTGCACCCGGTGGCCCAGCCACTGGAAAGCCACGCCCGCCCGGGCACCCTGGCCTTCCTGATCGGCCCCGAGGGCGGCCTGTCCGACGCCGAAGTCGAACAGGCCCAGGGCGCCGGTTTCCTGCCGGCGCGCCTGGGTCCACGGGTACTGCGTACGGAAACCGCGCCAGTGGTGGCCCTGGCCGTGGCCCAGCAGCTCTGGGGCGACTTCTAGCCCCCCGCCGTTGCCTGGCACACCGTGGCGCCCCATCGCCGGCAAGCCTGGCTCCTACAACAGCCGGCAGGCCACGGGACGGCGTTACTGCACCGGATCGCTGGTGGGCTTGGCGATGATCGCCTTCAGCTCGCTGGTCATGGGGAATTCCAGGTTCAGCCCCTTGGGCGGGATCGGCTGCTCGAACCAGCGCTGGTAGATCCCGTTGATCTCGCCGGAACGATACAGATCCGCCAGGGCGGTGTTGACCAAGGCCAGGAACTGCGGGTCGTCCTTGCGCACCATGCAGCTGTAGATCTCCCGCGACTGCTCCTCGCCCACCACGATCCAGTTGTGCGGATCACGGGCCTTGGCCCGCTCGCCGTAAAGCAGCGCATCGT
This sequence comes from Pseudomonas sp. KCJK8993, assembly GCF_046230915.1. Lineage (NCBI taxonomy): Bacteria > Pseudomonadati > Pseudomonadota > Gammaproteobacteria > Pseudomonadales > Pseudomonadaceae > Pseudomonas > Pseudomonas sp. KCJK8993. The sequence goes on along the minus strand of NZ_JBJJLO010000026.1, from coordinate 46,762 downwards.
CCATGTAGAACGCCGCCGCGCGCCCCGACTGGAGCATCTGGAAGGCTTCGCCGTGGTCCTTGGCGCTGATCACGAACATGTCGATCTTGTGCTCGACGTTGTAGCTCTTGAGAAAGCGCTCGTTGGTGGTGCCGGCGGTGGTCACCACATTCTTGCCCCGCAGGTCGGCGAAGCTCTTGATCCCGCTGTCCTTGGCGGTCAGCAACTGGCCCTTGACGTAGATGAAGCCATAGGAGAAGGCCACCTGCTTCTGGCGCTCGGCCGTCACCCCGGTGGAGCCGCATTCCAGGTCCACGGTGCCGTTCTGCACCAGCGGAATGCGGGTCTGGGAGGTCACCAGGTTGTACTTCACCGCCAGCTTGGGCAGCTGCAACTGCTGCTGGATGCGTTCCACCACCTTGCCCGCCAGCTCCACGGAATAACCCATGGGCTTGCCGCTGTTGTCCGCCACGTAGGAAAACGGCACCGAGGCATCGCGATATCCCAAGGTAATACTGGCGCTGTTGGCGATCTTGGCCAGGGTTCCCTCCAGGGGCGCCTCGTTGGCCTGGGCCATGGCGCTGAACAGCAGGCCCAGGGTGCAGCCGAGCAACGTGATCTTCTTGTGCATTGTTATTCTCCGTTGGGGATGAAGGCGCTTCAGCGACGGGTGGCGATGATACTGATTTCGACGAGGATGTCCGGGCGCGCCAGGGCTGCCTGCAAAGTGGTGCGCGCCGGAGCCTGGCCGGGGGACAGCCAGGCCGACCACACCTCGTTCATGCCGGCGAAATCCGCCTGGATGTCCTTGAGATAAATGGTGGCGTTGAGCACGTGGTCCTTGTCGCTGCCGACCTCGGCCAGCAGCGCATCGATCTTCTCCAGGACCTCGCGGGTCTGGCCGGCGATGTCCTGGCTGGCCTCCGGCACCTGGCCGGAAAGGAACACCAGTTCGGCGAAGGTCACGGCGCCACTCAGGCGGTTGTTGCTATGCAGACGCTGGATACTCATTGGAAACACTCCTGGTGATGACTCAGGCGGCGCGTGGCGCCAGGCCCTGCATGTCGATACTGGTGGGACGCTGGCCGATCAGTTCGCCCAGCAACTGGCCGCTGCCACAGGCCAGGGTGAAACCCAGCGCGCCATGGCCGAGGTTGAGCCACAGGTTGCGGTAGGCGGTGCCCCCCACCAGCGGCACGCCGCTGGGGGTCGCCGGGCGCATGCCGGCCCATTCCACGGCGGCCTGGTAATCGCCGGCATGGGCGAAGGTCTGCGCCGCCTGGCGCCGCAGCAGGGCCAGGCGCCCGGGGTCCGGGGCCGGGTCGAAGCCGACGATATCGACCATGGCCGCGACCCGTAGCTGCTGGCCGATCCGCGCGTAGACGATCTTGCGGTTGTAGTCGGTGATGCTGATTTCCGGCGCTCGGTGCTGCGGGCCGATGGGCGCGCTGAGGCTGTAGCCCTTGAGCGGGTACAGCGGCAGCTTGAGCCCAGGCAGCTGCAACTCGGAGCTGCGGTGCCCGGCAGCCAGCACCAGGTGGTCCACCGCCAGCTGGCGCTCGCCCAGGTCGATGGCCTGTACCCGGTCGCCCTGGTGCCGGATGCCGCGAACTCGCTGCCCAAGGAGGATCTGGCAACGTCCGGACGCCCGCAGGCGTGCCGCCAACTGCTGGCAGAAAGCATGGCAGTCGGCCACCTCTTCGTCCGGGGTATAGATGCCACCGATGAAGGGCGCATCGCCCAGGGCCGGCTCCAGGCTGGCGCATTCGGCCCCCGTCAGCACCTGCTGCTGGCGCGGGTCGGACAGGTTGTGCCGGGCGTGTTCGAAACTGCCGGCCTCACGAAAGGTCACCAGCTTGCCGTTGCGCCGCCAGTCGAAGTCCGCCAGGCCGTCGGCTTCGCGCCAGGTCTTGAGGGTCTCCTGGCTGAGCAGCGCCAACCGCAGCAAATGGGCGCCATTGCGCTGGTTCACCGAGTGCCGGCAAGCCCCCAGGAACCCCGCCAGCCAGCGCCACTGCGCCGGGTCCAGGCGTGGCCGCAGGCGCAACGGCGAATCGCCCTTGAGCATCCAGCCCAGGGCCTGCCAGGGCACGCCAGCATCGGCCAGCGGCGCCACGTAGCGATAGGACAGCTGGCCGCCGTTGGCGAAGCTGGTCTGGCTGCCGAGGCTGTCCTGGGCTTCCACCAGGGTCACCTCCAGGCCCTGGCGGACCAGGGCATAGGCGCTGGCCAGGCCAATGACGCCACCACCGATGATGCAAACCCGCTGACTCATGATTGCCCCTGGACCGTCGTTCGATGGACCCAAGGTTAGGGGCAGGTGACAGGCGCCGGACAATGAATAAAGATGGACCACCCATAAACAAAGGTTATGGACTTGCCATGCGCCTTCGCCATATCGAGATCTTCCAGGCCATCCGCCAGACCGGCTCCATCAGCGGTGCCGCGCAATTGCTGCACGTCTCGCAGCCGGCGGTGACCAAAGTGCTGCAGCACGCCGAACTGCAGCTGGGTTTCCCGCTGTTCCTGCGGGTGCGCGGCAAGCTGCAACCGACCCCGGAAGCCCTGGAGCTGGAGCGGGAGGTGGACAAGGTCAGCGAGAGCCTGCAGGGCGTGCGCCGCCTGGCCCAGAACCTGCGCCGGGCGCCGGGCCACAGCCTGCGCATCGGCGCCACCCCGGCCCTGGCCCTGGCCTTGCTGCCGCCGGCCATCAGCGAGTGGACCCGGCGCTACCCGGACAGCCTCTGCGAGCTGTCCAGCGCCCACAGCCGCGAACTGGTGCAGAACCTGTTGATGCGCGAAATCGATGTGGCCCTGACCCTGCAACGCCCGGATCACCCCGGCCTGAACGGCCAGGTCCTGGCCCAGGGCGTGCTGGTGGCCCTGGCCCCGAGCGGCTATTGGCCCGATGGCAGCCTGGGCCAGCCCCTGGCGCTGCAAGAACTGGCAGGCGCACCGCTGATCGGCCTGAGCAGCGCCGACCCGCTGTCGGCCCGGCTCGACGGTTATCTCAAGGCCGTGGAACCACCACCCCGGGTGAGCATCGCGGTCCAGACCTATTCCCTGGCCCGGGCCATGGTGGAGTCCGGCGCCGGCCTGGCGCTGATCGATCCCTTCACCGCCCTGGGCGCGTCCTCGGCCAGCACCGCGATCCGCCCCCTGAGCCCGTCGCTGCCCATCACCCTGTATGCCGTGAGCCGGGCCGCCGAACCGCCGCCCCATACCTTGAGCAGCTTGCTGGAGATCTTTGGCGGGCAGGCCCAGGAGCAACTGGATCGGTTGATGGCCGCCGATTGAGGCCGCCGGTCAGGATGTCATCGCGAGCCAGCTTCGCTCCTACACAGGGATCACCGTACCTGTAGGAGCGAGGCTACCCGCGCGGAACGATAAGGCGTGCCGATCACAACACATAGAACAGGATGGCGACGAAGTGCAGCAGGCTGCCGGCGATGACGAACAGGTGCCAGATGCCGTGGGCGTGGCGCAGGCGGTTGTCGAGGGCGAAGAAGATGATCCCCACGGTGTACACCCCCCCGCCCGCCGCCAGCCAGGTGAAGCCCGCCGGCCCCAGGGCCGCCAGCAGCGGCTTGACCGCCACCAGCACGATCCAGCCCATCACCGCGTAGATCACGATGGACAGGACCCGCGCTTCGGAGCGCGGCTTGATCTCCTGCAGGATGCCGATCAAGGCCAGGCCCCAGACGATGCCGAACAGGGTCCAGCCCCAGGGCCCGCGCAAGGTCACCAGGCAGAACGGCGTGTAGCTGCCGGCGATCAGCAGGTAGATCGAGAAGTGATCGACCTTCTGCATGATGTTCTTCGCCCGCCCCCGCACGCTGTGGTAGACCGTGGACACGCTGTAGAGCACCAGCAAGGTGAAGGCATAGATCGCCACCCCGACGATCTTCCACGGGCTGCCGTCGAGGCTGGCCAGCACCACCAGCCAGATACCGCCGATAAACGCCGCGACCGCCCCCAAGAGGTGGGTCCAGGCGTTGAGTCTTTCTCCGTGATACATCGATCAGTCACCCTGAAAACATCCACAACCATCCCAGCAGACCCACTGCGGGCCGCTGCGTTCGACCGCAAGGCCAGCGACGGGCCTGCGCCTGCAGTGTGCAAGCGCAATATGTCCATGGGGGCGCGCCGCTGAAAAAACCAGCGGTCACATGACGACTCATCGGGCATCATCAGGCCCTCGCCACCAGAGTCCGGACCATGCTCATCGACGAAGAGTTGACCCTCAAAAAACTCGAAGTGTTTCTGGCCTTCATGCGCACCGGCAACCTGGCTCGCGCCGCCAGCGAACTGCAAACCAGCAATGTCAGCGTGCACCGGGCCATCCACTCCCTGGAAAACGCCCTGCGCTGCCCGCTGTTCAAGCACGAAGGACGCAACCTGACCCCGCTGGAAAGCGCCTTTGTGCTGGAAGAGCGGGCGCAGAAGCTGGTGCAGGACGTGGTCGAGAGCGTGCGCCTGACCCGTGAAGCCGCTGGTTTCTCGGCAGAACGTTTCAAGCTCGGCGCGCTTTACTCCCTGACCGTGAAAACCGTGCCGCAACTGATCATGGGCCTGAAGCTGCGGCGCAGCGAGCTGAACATCGACCTGATCCTGGGCTCCAACATCGATCTTTTATACAAGCTCAAGAACATGGAAGTGGATGCGATCCTGGTATCCCTGGACGACAGCGTCAGCGATCCGGACTGCGAACAGCTGCCGCTGTTCTCCGACGATATCTTCCTCGCCACCCCGGCCGACTCGCCCTTCGCCCAAGAGCGCGAAGTGGACCTGGCGGCTGTGCGCGACGCCACGTTCATCACCCTGACCCAGGGTTTCGCCACCCACCAGGACGGCGTGCGGGTGTTCAGGCAAGCGGGGTTCGAGCCGAAGGTGGCGATGCAGGTCAACGATATCTTCACCCTGCTGAGCATGGTCAGCTCGGGGGTGGGTTATGCGCTGCTGCCGGGCAGGATCGCCGCCGTCTACGAGAACCGCGTGAAGCTGATACCGCTGCAGGCGCGCTACCGCCTGCAGCAACATATCGGCGTGGTCTTCCTCAAGGCCAAGGAGCGCGACCCGAACCTGCTGGCGCTGCTGGCCGAATGCCGGATGTATGCCAACCGGCAGGGTTAGAGCGCCAGAGTGTCGCAGGTGTGCATGACATCGGGTCAGCCCACCAGCCCACGCACGATGAAAAACAGCAGCGACGGCCCCAGCAGGCACCCCAACCCGGTGTGGAAGGTCGCCGTCAGCGCCCCATAGGGCACCAGGCGCCGATCGGTGGCCGCAAGCCCGGCGGTGACCCCACTGACGGTCCCGGCCAAGCCACCGAACACCATGGCCGAACGCGGGTTGTCCAGGCCCATCCAGCGGGCCGCCATGGGCGTGCCCACCATCACCAGGATCGCCTTGATCAGGCCGGTGGCGATCGACAGCGCCACCACATCGGAGCTGGCGCCGATGGCCGCGCCGGTCACCGGGCCGACGATGTAGGTCACGGCGCCGGCACCGAGGGTGGTCATGCTCACCGCATCGCGATAGCCAAAGCTCCAGGCGATGCTCGCCCCGACGATGAACGGCAGCACCGTGCCCAGCAGCAGCGCCACGGCGCCGATCAACCCGGCCTTGCGGGCCTCGGTGGCCTGGACTTCGAAGGCCGTGGCGACGATGGCGAAATCCCGCAGCATGGCACCGCCCATCAGGCCGATGCCGGAAAACAGCGCCAGGTCCGCCAGACCTTTCTGGCCGCCGGTCAGGGTGCCGCCGACCCAGGCCAGGGCCAGGCCGATGACGATGGCGATCGCCGATCCATGCACGCGACCGAAAGTCAGGTGCCGGGACAGCAGCACCGAGACCCACATGATCACGCCGACGAAGGCGAAGGCGGTGACCAGGCCGTTGTGTTCCAGGCCTTTCTCGATCAGGTCCCACATTTCAGCGCCCTCCCGCCGGCGCGGCTTCGATGCCCGGCTCCTGCGGTAGCGGATCGCCCTTGTGGGTCCGGCTGATCAGGGCGATGGTGCAGCCGCACACCAGCACCGAGCCGATGGCTGCCAGCACCGCCACCGGTCCGCCATGTAGCGCGGTGACCACATTCTGCTGGGCGGCCATGGCCACCACCACCGGGATGTACAGGGCGCCCCAGAAGCCGACGCCCATTTCACAGTCCTTGCTCATGCCGCCATGGCGCTGCATCCACAAGCGCGCGCAGATCAGCAGGATCATGGCGATGCCGACCCCGCCGACGTTGGACTTCACCCCCAGCAACACGCCGAGCATGTCGCCGATAATCACTCCCGCCAGCGTGCAGATCGCCAGCAATGCCACACCATAGATAATCATTGTCGTTGTCCTCGCAGTGCATCGTCGAAGTTGTTGTTCTTGTGCTTCGCCAGCCTGGGTCGCGGTTCTATCGGTCGCGGCGGCCCTCCTCGCGCAATAGCGCCTGCAAGGTGTCCGGACGGGCGCCATCGAAGGCGAGCACCGAACCCTGCTCGAACACCCGGCGCGCCAAGCCGCTGAGCACCGCCCCGGGCGGCAGTTCGATCTGCAACCGTACGCCGCGCTCATAGGCGCCCTGCACGGTGCCGCGCCAGTCCACCAGCCGGCACATGTTGAAGGCCAGGTCGTCGCGCAATTGCTCCACCGTGCGCAATGGCCGCGCGCGGCTAGCACTCAGGTACCCCAGCCGGGGCGGCCCCATCGGCACCCTGGCGAACGCCTCGGCCAACCGTTGGGCCGGCTGCTCCAGCAACGGGCAATGGGACGGCACGCTGACCGCCAGGCGCCTGGCCACCACGGCGCCACGGGCCCGGGCCAGTTCGGCCACGGCCTGCATCGCCGCCTCGCTGCCGGCGATCACCACCTGGGTGTCGGCGTTGATATTGGCCAGGTACACCGGCGATTCGCGGCCATGGACCCGGGCCAGCAATGCCTCCACCGTGCCCAGGTCCAGGCCCATCAGCGCGGTCATCCCGTAGCCCTGTGGATAAGCCTGCTGCATCAGCTCCCCGCGCAAGCTCACCAGGCGCAGGGCATCGGCGAAATCCAGGGCCCCGGCCACCACCGCCGCCGGATAGGCGCCGATGGACAGGCCAGCCACGTAGTCCACCGGGCAATCGGCGTGCAGCAGGGTCCGGGCACAGGCCACCCCGGCAATCAGCAGGCACAGCTGCACCGCCCGGGTCCCGGCCAGGGCCTGGGGCGAGTCCAGGCCCAGCACGTCCTGCCCCAGCACATCACTGGCCTCGCGCAGGCAGGCCACGACCTCCGGCCGCTCGGGCAGTCGCTGGAGCATCCCCGGCTGCTGCGCCCCCTGGCCCGGGAATACCAGCAAGCTGCTCATGCCGCCAACTCCCCTGGGCACCAGGGATCGCGCACCAACCGCGCTCCGCTGGCGCTCTTGAGCAGTACCCGCGAGGCGCCCCCGGCCCACTCCCGCAGGGCCAGGCCCCCGGCCGGCAGTTGCAATTGCAGGTCGACCCGGCACACGGCGCCATCGAGCAGTGCCAGCAGCTCCCGCGCCCGGGCCCGGGACAGCGGCTCAGGTGCCCGGAGAATCAGGTCCAGGTCGCTGTCCTGGTGCAATGCGGCCACCCCGCTGGCCAGCTCGAAGCCGGCGCTGCCGCCCACGCCCCAGGCCAGCCCCAGGGCGTCCAGCGGGCCACGCAACTGGTCCAGGGCCTGGAGCGCCGGCCAGGCCCGGCTCGACGGCACGTGGCGCAACGCCTCCGGGCGGACGCCACGCTGCACCGCGTCCAGCGCCAGCAACGCCGGGTAACGCTGCTCCCGGGCCGGGCCACGCAGCCCCACGGCGACCGAACCGGCAGCGCTCACCGCCCGGCGCACCACCACCGGTTGCCCCTGCTCCAGCACCTGCCGCGCCCACTCCGGCGCATCCACCGCCAGTTGCCCGGGCTCCAGGCCCCACAGCAGGTCATGGGGCAACCAGTGAGCGCCGGCGCTCACCATTGCTCCCGCAGCAGTTGGCGGACCCGGCTCGAGGCCTCCCGGTTCGCCGCCCCCAGGCGCCCTTCGAGCCCAACGCCAGCGGCCCGTACATCGACAATGGCTTGCAGCAGGCATTCGCTGACCTGGTCCAGGTCCTGGGGGGTCGGTTGTTCGATGCGCTGCACCGGCAGGGTTTTCCACAAGAGGCCCAGGCCGGCATAGCTGTCGATGTCGTAGGCCATGGGCGGCACGCTGGCGGCCAGGGCTTCCAGTTCCTCGACGCTGCGCAGGGTGACCCGCGCCGCCGAGGCCTTGCCCATGGCGTGCACCATCACGCCCGGGTCGCGCAGGGCGATCAGCCGGTTGGCCTGGTAGCCGTGGGCCAGGAACGCCCCGGACATGGCCTTGCCCACCAGCAAGCCGAGCACCGGATGCCCCGCCAGGCGGGCCCGGGCGTAGCTGTCGGCGGCGCCGGCCAGGGCCTGGTGGATGCCCAGGGCTTCTTCGCGCCGGCCATAGGCCTGGCTCGGCACATCGACGATGGCGATCAGCGGTCGCTTGCGCGGCTGATCGCGGTCGGCGTCGATCACTTCATCCACCGCTTTGGCCAGGCCCCAGCCCTCCAGCAGGCCGACCTCGCCCTGGCGGGCGCGGGGAAAACGATTCTCCGGGTCGGCCACCACAGCGATAAAACGAACCGATTGCCCCCCCAGTTCACCATCGGCCACCCGCAGCGATGGCGGCAGGCCGGCCACCGAAGCGGCGCCGCCACTCAGGGCGTTGAACCAGTTCAGGCCCCGCAAAGAACGTGCACTCATGAGCGGTCTCCTTGATACAGATCGCGAACCGTCGCCGCATCGATTTGCGCCGCCGTGTCCAGCCGGGCCAGGCATTGCAGATAGTGTTCGGCCTGGTGGCTGCGTTGCCGCTCGGGCAGACCGAGGGCCAGCAATTCGCGAACCTGGGCCCGGATCTGCGCCACGTCATCGGCCACATAGCGATCCACCAGGCCGCTGGCGAAACGCTGCTCGCCGCCGCTCAGGCTCCAGATGAAAGGCCGGTCGCGGGAGTCGTACTCCTCGATCCCGGCTTCCTGTTCGATCACCTGCGGCCCGTTCAGGCCCAGCCGCGCTTCTTGGGTCACCAGCAGGTAGCTGCACAGGCCGGCGGCGATCGACATGCCACCGAAGCAGCCGACGCTGCCAGCCACCACGCCAAGCACCGGCTGGTACTGGCGCAGGTCGACGATCGCGGCATGGATATCGGCGATCGCCGCCAACCCCAGGTTGGCCTCCTGCAACCGCACACCGCCGGTCTCCAGCAGCAGCACGGCGCGGGTGGCGATGCCCTGGCGGTTGTCCTCGGCCGCCAGCTCAAGGGCGCCGGCGATCTTCGCCCCGCCCACTTCGCCGAGGCTGCCGCCCTGGAATGCGCCTTCGATGGCGGCGATCACCACCGGCAGCCCAGCGATGCTGCCCTTGGCGATCACCACCCCATCATCGGCCTGGGGCACCACGCCCTGGCGCGGCAACCAGGGCGACATGACCCGCTGGAAAGGGTCGAGCAGTTCGCGAAAGGTGCCGGCGTCCAGCAACGCCCGGGCTCGCTGCCGGGCACCCAGTTCGACGAAGCTGTGCTGGTCGAGCAAGCGTGCGCTGTCAGTCATGGGCGATTTCCTCCAGGCCCTGTTCAAGGCGTAGGCGCACCACCCCCGGGGTGGCGCCGAAGTCATGGATGTCGATCAGCAGCGCCGGTGGCGTCTGCCCGGCGAACATGCGCTGGAACAGGTGCTGCCAGCGTGCGGCGCTGCCATTGACCGAGGTCTGGACCTGGATCTTCAAGGTGCCGGCCGGCGCCGGCTCCAGCAGTACTTCCAGGTCGCCGGAGCCGACACAACCCACCAGCGCACGGCCGCGACCGGAAGGGCCGGCGGGAAATTCAAAGGACAAGGTTTCCATCAGTTCGCTCCCTGGTCGGCGGCGGCCTCGATCCGGTCGAGCAGCAGGCAGGCGGCCAAAAGGTCGGCGGCGCCACCGGGCGAGGCATTCAAGGTCAGAAGTTGCAGGTCCAGCTGGTGCAAGCGCCGGCGTCCGGCCAGGCTGGCGCTGCCGCCGGCCTCCAGCACCGCCCGGGCGCCATCCTGCATGGCCCGCAGGCCCGCTTCGCCCGCGCGGTAGAGCACGCAGGTGTCGGCCAGCCGGGTCATGATCGCCAGCAGCGCATCGAGCCGGGCGTTCTGCTCGCCATGACCCCGGGCACGACTGCGCCGCAGTTGCGGCAGGCCCCATTGCAGCACCGCGGGAAAGCCCTGCTGGGCCTCCTCCCGGGCGCCGCCTACGCCGTAGCGCTGCGCCACCTGGGCACCATGGCTCAAGGGCCGTGGCGCATGCCGGTCTTCCAGCAGCGCCAGGCGCGCGGCGCGCCAGGCGACGCTGCCGGCCGCCCCGGAGCCGGGCTCCAGGGCGGCGGCGGCCACCAGCAGGCCCAGGGCCCAGATCGCCCCACGATGGGTGTTCACCCCGCCGGTGGTGGCCAGCATCGCCCGCTCGCCTTCGCGACCGCTGCGCCCCAAGGCTTCGCGCAGCGGCAAATCGATACGGGCGAATTGTTGCGCGGCCTCGGCCATGTCCTTGAAGGCCGGCCACAGGCTCAGGGCCGAGGCGTGCATCAGGCCCAGGTGCAGGTCACTGTGGGCACCACTGCCACGGCGGTCCACCAGGGCCGGCTTGGGCGACAGGTCGGCCTCGTCGATCAGCGCGTCCACCGCCAGGTCCGCCAGGCGCTCGGCCAGCCCCAGGGGCCGGGATTGCAGGTTGAATGCATGCATTACCAGCTCCTGAACTTGGCAGGTGGGTGATACAGGCCGCCGGACCACTGCACCAGGTCGGCGATGCTCTTGGCCGCCAGCAACTCGCGGCTGGCGTCGGTGCGGCGAATGCCCAGGTCCTCGGGCAAGGCGACCAGGCCCTCGCGGCGCATGCGCTGGGTATCCCTGGGGTCATGCCGCAGGCCGATGGCGGTGACTCCGGCCACGGCGGCGATCATCGCTCGGCGCTCCTCCAGGGTGCGGGCCTTGTACAGGTAGGCGATGCCTTCTTCGGTGAGCAGGTGGGTGACGTCGTCGCCATAGATCATGATCGGCGCCAGGGGCATGCCGCTTTTCTTCGCCACGTCCACCGCGTCCAGGGTCTCGACGAAGGTCGGTTTGCCGCCCTCCTGGAAGGTCTCGACCATCTGCACCACCAGCTTCTTGCCCCGCTCCAGCAGGGCCTGCGGCGCCGCGCCCTGGTCCAGGCGCATGTCCAGCCAGGCCGGGGTGCCATGGCGCCGGCCCCGGGGATCGTGGCCCATGTTCGGCGCTCCGCCGAAACCGGCCAGGCGGCCACGGGTCACGGTGGAGGAATGGCCGTCGCCATCCACCTGCAAGGTGGCGCCGATGAACAGGTCCACCGCGTATTGCCCGGCCAGCTGGCAGAACATCCGGTTGGAGCGCAGGGAACCGTCGCGACCGGTGAAGAACACATCGGGACGGGCGGCAATGTAGCTTTCCATGCCCAGTTCGGTGCCAAAGCAATGCACGCTGTCCACCCAGCCGCTTTCAATGGCCGGGATCAGGGTCGGATGGGGATTGAGGGTCCAGTTGCGGCAGATCTTGCCCTTGAGCCCCAGGGACTCGCCATAGGTGGGCAGGATCAGCTCGATGGCCGCGGTATTGAAGCCGATGCCGTGGTTCAGCGATTGCACGTTGTGCTTCTCGTAGATGCCACGGATCGCCATCATCGCCATCAGCACGTGCACCGGCTTGATATGGCGCGGGTCGCGGGTGAACAGCGGCTCGATGTAGAACGGCTGGTCGGCCACCACCACGAAGTCCACCCAGGAGGCCGGGATATCCACCCGGGGCAACTCGCTGACGTCGTCCACCAGCTGGTTGACCTGGACGATGACGATGCCATCGCTGAAGGCCGCCGGTTCCACCAGCGCCGGGGTGTCCTCGGTGCTCGGGCCGGTGTAGATGTTGCCGGCGCGATCGGCCATGAAACCGGCGCACAGCACCACGTTGGGCGTCAGGTCCACCACCAGCCGGGCATAGAGTTCGATGTAGGTATGGATGGCGCCGACCTCCAGCAGCCCGTCTTCGAGCAACTGGCTGATGCGCAGGCTCTGGGTCCCGGCGAAGGAGAAGTCGAGCTTGCGGGCGATACCGCGTTCGAACAGGTCCAGGTGCTCGGCGCGACCGACGCTGGGCATGATCATGTGCAGGTCGTGGAGCCTGGCCGGATCGACCTTGGCCAGGGACCGGGAAAGGAAGTCCGCCTGCTTCTGGTTGTTGCCCTCCAGCACCACCCGGTCGCCGGGCAGGATCAGCGCCTCCAGCGCCGCGACGATCTTGTCGGTCGGCAACACCACGCCATCGGCGATGGCCCGCACCTGCTCGAGGCGCCGCTGCTTCTCGCTGCGCCGCCGCGACCAGCGCGGGTCGGGAGATAGTGTCGTTGTCATGCTCGCTCCACAGGTTCGCTGTCGTGGCAGCCACCATAGGAGCGCAGCCCGGCGGGCATCAATCAAGCTCGGCGTGGAAAAGTTACGCCAAGCGTAACGATTCGCCGGCCGGTTCCAGGCCCGGCGCGTTCCTGGCGCGACTCAACGATCTTCATACCACCCGGCGATGGCATCCCTCCTGGCGCCCGGTACACAATGCGCGCCGGATTGGCCGCTCAACGGCCGGAACACATGATGAGAGTCAGCATGGACACACCGATTCGCTCCAACCAGGACTTGCTGGGACAACTACAACGCGGCCTCAAGCCCGACTACCTGATGTTCTGGGGCCACCAGCCGCCCCGGGACGGACGGGTTTCCCAGAGCTGTTTCAGCCAGTGGTTCGACGCTGGCTTCGAGATCGATGGCATTCACTACCCCACCGCCGAGCACTACATGATGGCCGGCAAGGCCCTGCTGTTCGACGACCAGCAAACCCACGGGCGCATCCTCAAGGCAACCACCCCGGCGGACGTCAAACAGTTGGGCCGCGAAGTACGCGGCTTCGATGACACGCAATGGCAGGCAGCGCGTTTCGACATCGTGGTGCGCGGTAACCTGGCCAAGTTCAGCCAGCATCAGGCCCTGGGCGAATACCTGCTGTCCACGCGGGATCAAGTGCTGGTGGAAGCCAGCCCGGTGGATCGGATATGGGGCATTGGCCTGGCAGCGGACGATGCCAAGGCCAGCCGGCCTGAGCAGTGGCGCGGACTCAACCTGCTGGGCTATGCCCTGATGGAAGTGCGCGACCGCCTGCTGGCGGCCGAGGCCTAAGGCGCCAGCCCGGCCTCCACCAGCAGCTCCTCGAGGGCCGGCAGGTCCGGCACCCTGGCCACCTGCTCGGCGACCTGCACCGCGGCTTTCTCCAGGGAGGCCAGGGGTACGTCGACATAGCTGAGCTGGCTGTCGAGCTTGCAGGAGCGCGGGATGCCCTGCACCAGCAAGGCGATGAACTTCAGCTCCGGGCGCCCGCCCAGGGCATTGAGCACGACGATTCGCGCTCGCTCGCCGATCACCGTGGGGTTGCCACAGGCCGCCTCGAAGCTGACCAGCGCGATCTGCCGGTCGCGCCACAGCACTCGCCCCAGGTACCAGGGTGGCGCGTCCAGGTCGAAGCGCCCCTGCTGGTAGTCGATCAGCTCGGCCACCGCCACGTTGGGCAGGATCAGGGTGCGGTCGGCCAGGGGCAGCAACAGCCCGGTGAGGGTGCTGGAGCGATGGTCAAGCATGGTTCTTGCTCCACAGGGCGATGCTTTCCAGCAGCACCGACTCTTGATAGGGCTTGCCGAGGTAGTCGTTGACGCCGATGGCCATGGCCCGGTCGCGGTGCTTCTGGCCGGTGCGCGAGGTGATCATGATGATCGGCAAGCGGTGCAGGCGCGGATCGTTGCGCACCTGGATCGCCACTTCGAAACCATCCATGCGCGGCATCTCGATATCCAGCAGCATCAGGTCCGGCGTGTGCTCGGCCAGCAACGCCATGGCGTCGACGCCGTCCTTGGCGGTCAGCACGCTCATGCCATGGCGCTCCAGCAAGCGGCTGGTGACCTTGCGCACGGTCACCGAGTCGTCCACCACCAGCACCAGCATCGGCCGCGTCGCCTGCGCCTCGCCGGCACCCTCCTCGCCAGGCGCCCGGGGCTGCGGCGGCGCGTCCTGGCGGGCGCGGATATGGGCCAGCAGGTCGAGGATCAGCACCACCCGGCCATCGCCGAGGATGGTCGCCCCGGACAGCCCCTGGACCGCGGCGAACTGCGGCCCCAGGCTCTTGACCACGATTTCCCGGGTGCCGAAGGTAGCATCCACCTGCACCGCGACCCGCTGTTCGTTGCATTGCACCAGCAACACCGGCAGCGCCTGCACCTGGCCCAGCAGCTTGGGCCGCGGCACGGTGTGCAGCAACTCGCCCAGATAGCACAGCTGGTAGCACTGGCCGGCGTACTCGTAGCGCGGCGGGTCGAGCTGGTAATAGGCGGCCAGCTCTCCCGGCATGACCCGCACGATGCCGTCCACGGTGTTGAGCGGGATCGCGTAGTGCTCGTCGCCACACTGGACCATCAACGCCCGGTTGACCGAAACGGTGAACGGCAGGCGGATGCGAAAGTGCACGCCCCTGCCGGCCACCGAGTCGATGCTCATGCTGCCGCCCAGCTGGCGCACTTCCTCGTGGACCACATCCATGCCCACCCCGCGCCCGGAGATCTGGGTGATCTTCTCGGCGGTGGAAAACCCCGGCTGCATGATGAACTGCAGCACCTCGCGGTCGCTGACCTGCGCCTGCGGGTCCAGCAGGCCACGCTTGATGGCCTTCTTGCGCACGGCTTCCAGGGGCACGCCGGCGCCATCGTCACGCATGTCGAAGACGATATCGCCGCCCTCGCGGGACAGGTCCAGGGTGATCCGCCCCTGCTCCGGCTTGCCCGCCGCGCGCCGCACCTGGGCTGACTCCAGGCCGTGGTCGACGGCGTTGCGCAGCATGTGCTCGAGGGGCGCGACCATGCGTTCCAGGACATTGCGATCCATTTCGCCTTCGGCGTTGCCGACCACGAACTCCACATCCTTGCCCAGCTCTTCGGCCACCTGGCGGACGATACGCCGCAAGCGCGGCACCATGCGCTCGAACGGCACCATGCGGGTACGCATCAGGCCTTCTTGCAACTCGGTGTTGATGCGTCCCTGTTGTTGCAGCAAGTCGGCAGCATCATGGTTGCGCCGGTCGAGGGTGTCCTTGAGGTCCAGCAGGTCCGAGGCCGACTCGAACAAGGCCCGGGATAGCTGTTGCAGCTGGGAATGGCGGTCCATCTCCAGCGGGTCGAATTCTTCGTAGCCCAGGCGCTCGGCTTCCACCTGCTGGCGGCTGAGGATCCGGCCCTGGGTCTCGGTATCCAGGCGGCGCAACTGGTCGCGGATCCGCTCGATGGTGGTTTCCATCTCGGTCAGCGCCACCCGGGCGTCATTGACCTGTTGTTCGATGCGGCCGCGAAAGATCGAGGTCTCCCCGGCCAGGTTCACCAGGTCGTCCAGCAGCTCCGCCGAGACCTTGACCATGTCGGCCGCGGCCGCCACTTCCGGCTGCGGCGCGACCGGCTCGGGTTTGCCGACCGGCGCTGCCAGCTCCGGGGTCGGGGTCGCCGGCCCCCGCGGATGGCTCAGGTCGTGGATGGCATCGATGAGCTTGCGGGCGGCCTCGATCGGTTGCCCGGCCCGGGCGGCGTCGAGCATCTGGGCCAGGCGGTCGTGGCTCTTCTGCAACAGGGTGAAGAGTACCGGGCTGGGTTGCAGCAAGCCGGCGGACAAGCCTTCGAAGAGAAACTCCAGTTCATGGGCCAGGTCGCCGATGGCGCTGATCTCCACCATCCGCGCGCCGCCCTTGAGGGTGTGCAGGTCGCGCAGCAGGGTCTCCACCTCCTGGCGGGACTGGGGATCGGCCTGCCAGCGGCTCAGGGCGGCGGCGGAGCTGTCGATGATGTCGAAGCCTTCTTCGAGGAAGATTTCCAGCAGTTCCGGGTCCTGGGCCGAGTGATCCGTCTCCTCGCTCTCGGCCCCGCTCTCGCCAGGGCCACTGGCCTGCTGCCGATAGCTGCGCAGTGCCTCGACCTGGGCCCGGGAGTCGTCCAGCGGCCGTTGGCCCTGCAACTGCCGGAGCAGCACCGCCAGTTGCTCATGGCTGCCACGCAGCAGCAGGCCCAGGGGCTGGCCATGGCTGTAGCGACGATCCACCAAGCCTTCGTACAGCGACTCCAGCTCCTGGGCCAGCTCCGCCACCGGCGCCACCTCGGCCATCCGCGCACCGCCCTTGAGGGTGTGCATGTCCCGTTGCAGGGAGGACAGCGGCGCGCCGTTTTCCGGATCGGACAGCCAGCGTTGCAGGGCCTGGTCGGCGCTGTCGAGGATATCCACCGCTTCCTCGAGGAAGATGTCCACCAGCTCGTCATCGGCTGCCTGCGGCGCCTGTTGCGCAAGGCCCGCGGTGGCAGCGCCCAGCTCGCTGATGCTCAGGGCCCGGCTGCCATCGCTCTTGACCAAGCCGGTGGCGGACGGATCCAGGCTTTCGTCCAGCAGCGCACGCAAGGCCCGGAGCCGCTCGGGCTGCGGGCTGACTTCCTGGCCGGCGGCCAGTTCGTCGAGCATGTTGATCAGCGCCTCATGGGCGCCCTGGGCCTCGTGGAAAAAGCGCTCGCTGACCGCCAGGCTGCTTTCTTCCACCGCGCCGTACAGGTCGAGCAAGGCTTCGCACAGTTCATCCACCGGCTGCAGGTCGGCCAGGTGCGCGCCTTCGCCCAGGGTGGTCAGCTCATCCAGCAGGTCGTTGAGTTCCTGGCGCTCGCCGGGATGCTGCTGCCAGCGCAGCAACAGGGTTTCGGCATCCAGCAGGATGTCCATGCCCTGGGCCAGGAAGTCGTTGATCAGTTGCGGGGCGCGCTTGGCCCGCGGTGCGCTGTCCGGGGCATCGAGCACGGCTTCCAGGCGTTCGCCGAGCAGGGCCAGGGCCCGGCCGGCCAGTGCCCGGGCGCCGTCGATGGCCGCCAACGGCGTGCTGTCCAACTGACGCAGGCCCTTGCGCAGCAGGCCCTCGGCCTCCAGCAGCAGCTCTACCTCGTCCAGGTCCAGGGGGATCAGGTGGGCGCGATACTCGCGCGCCAGCTGGTCGAAAGGACCGGCCAGCTCGGCGATCGGCCACACGCCGGCCATCGAGGCGCTGCCCTTGAGGGTGTGCAGGGCCCGTTGCAGGGCATCGCTGGCCTGCAACGGCAATTGTTCGGCGGCCTGGTCGAGGAAACGGTTGACGCTGTCCAGGTGGGTCTGGGCCTCGGCACGGAAGATCTCCAGCAACTGCGGGTCCAGGGCATCGTCGCGCGGCGCCGTGGGCGTGGCGCCGCTGGCCAGGGCATGGGCCCGGGCCGCCAGGCGGTCGACATCATCACGCTGGCGCTGGGCATGGGCGGCGTACTCGGCGATCAGTTCCGGCAACAGGCCCAGGGTATCGCCCACCAGCTGGCGCACCTGGACACTGGGCTCCACGCTGTGTTCCAGCACCCGGTTGAGCAGGTTCTCCACCGCCCAGGCCAGCTCACCCAGCACCAGGGCCCGGACCATCCGCCCGCTGCCCTTGAGGGTATGGAAAGCCCGGCGCAACTCGCTCAGGGCGGACCGGCCCTGGGGATCGGCCTCCCAGCGCGGCAGGTACTCGCGGAGCATCTCCAGCACTTCCTCGGTTTCTTCGAGAAAGACTTCGCGCAGCTCGTCGTCCACCGGCGCCTCGCCCACCGGCGGCGGCAGCAGGCTGCCGGGGGTGCTCAGGGCCGGCGGATTGAGGAGCGAAACCGGCGCGGCCAGGGCGTCGGCGAGGGACTGCGCGACCTGGGGATCGTCCGCCAGCGTCAGCGCCTGCTCTTCGTGCGCCGGCAGCGGTGCCTGGGCCTGCGGCGCATACCCCAGGGCCACCAGCCCCTGCTGGGCGATGTCGAGGATCTTTTCTCCCGGCGCCTCGGGATCTTCGTTCAAGCGTTCCAGGTAGTAGTCCAGGCTAGCGATCACGTCCGCCAGGTGATCCAGCTGCTGCCAGTCCGGCAGGGCCCTGGCCGTCAACAGCCGCTCGCCGATAAAACCATTGCAGGCCTGCAGCAGCCCCGCCGCCCGGGGCAAGGGGATCATCGCCAGGGCTCCGCGCACCTGGGTCAGCAGCTCGGGCAGGGCCAACAGTGGCTCATGCTCCCAATCGGCCTCGATGGATTCGAGCAACAGTTCCTTGGCCTGTTGCAGGCAGGCCCGCGACTCCTTGATCACCAGTTGGTGGATCTGGGTCAGGTCGGTGGTGGGCAGGCGGCTTTCCTCGCGGCTCTCCGGCTCCACGGTGCCGGCCATGCCCGCCAGGGTAGCCTCGACGTACAGCAGCGCCCCGGCCACGTCCATCAGCACCGCGTCGTCGGGCGCGCGCTGGCCCTGGGCCAGGCTCTGGATCACCGCCAACTGGTCGATGATCACCTTGCGCGGCTGGCCGAAACCCAGCACTGCCAGGGTGTCGGCGATCTGCCGCAGGGGCGCGAGCAGGCCATCCAGGTCGTCGGCATGCTGGCGGTCGCTGCGCACGAACAGGTCCAGGCGTTCCTTGACCCGCACCAGGCCGTCGCACACCGCGGTCAGCACCGAGCGCAGGGCATCGCGGTCGGGGCCGGCCATGCGCGCCCGCTCTTCATCGACCACTGCGCTGTCGGGCAATGCGTCGTCCAGTCCGTAACGTTCTTTCATGGTCAGCATCAATGGGGTGGGATGGCGCGCCTTGGCGATATAGAACAACAGGCTCTTGAGCAGCTCTTCGGGGGCGGCCCGGTTGACCCCGGGCATGCCCTGCTCTTGCAGGCGCTTGAGTTCCTTCTCGGCATCCTTGAGCAAGCTGCGCACCGCCGGGCTGTTGGCAACCACGCCCTGGCGCATGCCTTCCACCAGCGCCGAGGCGATATGCCACAAGGGGGCCAGCGGCGCATCCTGGCACAGGGCTTCCAGGCGCTCGAAGACCTTGGCCATATGGCCCAGGCTGATTTCGTCGTCCTGCTCGCGCAGCAGGTCCACCAGGGCGGTTTGCAGCATATGCCGCAACTTGCGCAACTGGGTCGCCAGCTCCTGGGGCTCCAGCGCCGCCAGGGCCTTGTCGGTCAGCGGCGGCAGGCTGGGCAACTGCGGGCTGAACAGGCTGGTTTCCGAAAGCAGGCTCTCGCCACGGGCGCTGCGCAGGTCGTTGAGCAACGGCAGCACCACCAGCGGCAGGTCGCGACGTGCGCTCTGCACCCGGTCCAGGTACTGCGGCAACTGGCCAATGGCCTGGCGCAGCAGGCGCAGGGCTTCGTCGCGTTGGGCCACGCGCTCCTGCTGCAGGGCCAGGGCGAGCTTTTCCATCTCTTCGGCCAGCAGCGCCGCGCCGTAGAACTCCGCCATCTGCAAGCTGCCGTGGACCTGATGGATGCCTTCCAGGCATTGCTCGAGGGCATCGGGCGCCCGGGGATCCTCGGCCAGATGCTCCAGCGCCTGATACGCCAGCTTCAGGGTTTCGGCCATTGCGCCCTTGACCCATTCCAGGGCCACGTAGTCGTGCCGATCAACCATAACCACTCCAGTCAAAGCCTTGTTTCAGTCAGCGGTTGTCATTGGTGGCAGGCGCCCGGGTCGCCGGCAGGGTGAAGCCGGAAACCGAGCGGCGCAGCTGGCTGGCCATCTTCGCCAGGTTGCCGATGCTCTCGGCGGTCGCCGTGGAGCCGGACGAGGTCTGCGAGGTGATCTGCTGGATCACGTTCATGGTCAGGGAAATCTGCCCGGCCGAGGAAGTCTGCTGCTGGGCCGCGTTGGAGATGCTCTGGATCAGCGCCGCCAGGGTCTTGGATACGCCTTCGATCTCCTCCAGCGCCACTCCGGCATCCTGCGCCAGGCGCGCCCCGCGCACCACTTCGGTGGTGGTCTGCTCCATGGAGATCACCGCTTCGTTGGTGTCGGTCTGGATCGCCCGGACCAGGGTCTCGATCTGCCGGGTCGCGGCCGAGGAACGTTCCGCCAGCCGCTGTACCTCGTCGGCCACCACGGCAAAACCGCGACCGGCATCACCGGCCATGGACGCCTGGATGGCCGCATTCAAGGCCAGGATATTGGTCTGGTCGGCAATGTCGTCGATGAGGCTGACAATATCCCCGATCTCCTGGGAAGACTCGCCAAGGCGCTTGATCCGCTTGGCGGTGTCCTGGATCTGCTCGCGGATGTTGTCCATGCCATGGATGGTGTTGTGCACCACCTCGTTGCCCTTGTTGGCGATCTCCACCGAACGCTCGGCCACCGCCGAGGACTCGGCGGCGTTGGCCGATACCTGGTCGATGGATTGGGCCATTTCGTTGATCGCCGTGGAGGCTTCGGAAATCTGCTGCGCCTGGTGCTCGGAGGCTTCGGCCAACTGCATGGCGGTGGTCTGGGTTTCCTGCACCGCGCTCGCCACCTGGCCGGCGGTGAGGTTGATGGTGGCCACCAGGTCACGCAACTGGTCGACGGAGTAATTGATGGAGTCGGCGATGGTCCCGGTGAAGTCCTCGGTCACCGAGGCGGTCACCGTCAGGTCGCCATCGGCCAGGTCCTCGATCTCGTCCAGCAGGCGCATGATCGCGTTCTGGTTGCGCTCGTTCTTCTCGGCGGTCTCGCGTAGCTGGCGGTTGGTCTCGCGGACCATCACCAGGCCGATAAGGATGATCGAGGCCAGGGCCAGCAGGCCCAGG
This sequence comes from Pseudomonas sp. KCJK8993, assembly GCF_046230915.1. Classification (NCBI taxonomy): domain Bacteria; kingdom Pseudomonadati; phylum Pseudomonadota; class Gammaproteobacteria; order Pseudomonadales; family Pseudomonadaceae; genus Pseudomonas; species Pseudomonas sp. KCJK8993. Next base: position 26,042 of record NZ_JBJJLO010000026.1, on the reverse strand, counting down.
ACATAACCGCCGATGGTGTCCAGCTTGCGGCTGCCGGCCAGGTTCTCGAAGCCGATGGCCAGGCGCGAGGCTTCGTCCAGCAGTGTCTGGGACAGGCTGAAGATATTGCCGGCCGACTCACGCACCTGGAACAGCTCGGGGGAGGTCTCGAGGATTTCGTCCACGGAGCCTGAGACGAACTCGAACAGCTCGGAAATCTCCGTCAGCCGCGCCCTGGCATCAGGGTCCTCGACCTGGCTGATCTTCAATCCCGGGTTGCCTTGCAGCATGCCGTTGAGCACCTGGCCGAAGCGTGCGGCGTCGCGACCGAAGGCATCGGCGGCCTGCACGGCATTCTCGTCCCCGGCCAGCACGGTGTTGACCGCGCCGAGGATCCGCTCGGCCAGCAGCGACTGGCGCTGGGCCATGGCCACCTGGCTGGCGGGGGCGCCGCGCTGGAGGAGGATCTCCACCACCTTCTCGTATTCCACCTGCAATTGCGGCACGGTCTCGGCCAGGGTCGCGGCCACCTGGTGCAGCGACAGCACCGTCTGCTCGCTGGCGAGGATCGCGTCGGCGTTCTTCAGCAGTTTTTCCCAGTCCAGCTGCACCGCGCGCATCTCCTGGTGCAGCGCCACCGGGGCACCCGGCAGGCCGGTGGCCGGGTCGCCCTTCTTCAGGTAGCCCCAGCGCTGGGCAAAGTCATTGCGGGCATCGGCCAGCAGCTTGAACGCGGCAGCCTTGCCGGCCGCGGCCTCGGTGGCGTTCTTGGCGATGCGCTGGGACAGTACCCGCAGCTCGCCGGCATGGCCGATGTACTGCTTGTCGTAGGTGGCCTGGGTGTTGAGGTAGGCGAAGTTGGCGAACAGCAACATGATGAACACGATCAGCGCGATGAACAGCGCGACGATCTGCGAGCGGCTGCGGGAGCCTTCCTGGGGCTTGCCGGGTTTGGCTTTGGTCATCGATCAGGCCTGTGGCGAGCGGGGGATCCCGCATTCGGTCGCCCGGGACAGCCAGGCGGCATGGATAGATCCAGGAAGGCCGGGGCCTCCCGTGGTACTGCGAACGGGTAATGCAGGCGCCTGGGCGCGGTTCACGCCGCCACCTCCAGGAACCCTGGCGAACGGACCAGGGCGAAGGGGCTGAACACTTGCCAGATCTGCTCGCGGCGAAACTGTCCCTGCAGATAGGGATTGATCGCGGTGTCGGCAAGATCGCTGAGGCCGGGCTCCAGGGTGTCCTGGGCAAAATGCTTGAGGCCCGCCACTTCATCCACCAGAAGGCCGACGAACAGCTCCTTGTATTCCACCACCAGCACCCGCCGCTGCAAGCGCAAGGGCGACACCTCGTGGCCGAGGAATGCGCACAGGTCCATGATCGGCAGCAGCCGCCCGCGCAGGTTGGCCACACCGCGAACCCAGGGCTTGACCCTCGGCAACAGGGTATGGCGCGGCTCGTGCAGGACTTCACTGACCTCGCCCATGGCCGCCACGTACCAGCGGTTGCCCAGGCGGAAACCGATGCCGCTCCAGCTGTGCTGGCGGGTTTCCTGGGATGGCAGGTCGGCGGCCAGCAAGCGGCAGCGCTGGTCGATCTCCAGCAGCAGTTCGAAGGCGGTCCGGGATTCGCTCATGGCACGGGCGGTCAGCCGGCCAGGACGTTGTTCAGGGTCTTGATCAGGGTCTCTTCTTCCACCGGCTTGGTCAGGTAGTCCCTGGCGCCCTGGCGCGTGCCCCAGACCTTGTCGGTTTCCTGGTCCTTGGTGGTGATGATGATCACCGGGATATGGCTGGTCTCGGCATCCTTGGTCAACTGGCGGGTGGCCTGGAAGCCGTTGAGGCCGGGCATGACGATGTCCATCAGCACTGCATCGGGCTTCTCTTCCCGGGCCAGGGCCACGCCGTCGGCGCCATTCTCGGCCTTGAGCACTTCGTGGCCGTGCTTTTCCAGCATGCCGGTGAGTTTGTACATTTCGGTCGGCGAGTCATCGACGATCAGGATACGAGCCATGGTCTTCCCCATACGGTATAGGCGCGCGATCCACTGGCCGGGCGCCGCTGTGCGTGTCTACTGTGGCGCAAGCGCGACGAAGTCCGGGACATGGGCCCTGATCGCGCTGAGCAGTTCTTCCTTGCTGAAGGGTTTGGTCAAAAACTGGTCGGAGCCGACGATGCGGCCCTTGGCCTTGTCGAACAGCCCGTCCTTGGAGGACAGCATGATCACGGGAGTGGACTTGAACGCGCTGTTGTTCTTGACCAGCGCACAGGTCTGATAACCGTCGAGGCGCGGCATCATGATGTCGACGAAGATGATCCCGGGGTGATGGTCGACGATCTTGGCCAGGGCTTCGAAGCCATCCACCGCGGTGATGACCTCGCAGCCGACGTTCTTCAGCAGCATCTCGGCCGTGCGGCGAATCGTCTTCGAATCGTCGATCACCATCACCTTCAAGGCGTTGGATTGCTGTTCCATGTCTGCTCTACCGTCGCCCCAGCGAATCGATTTGATCGGGTACCGCTGGCCAATGCCCCAAACCCTTGAACTTCAAGGCCCCGGCCCGGCATGCGAGCCTTTTTAGCACACTCTCCCCCCTGCAATCCATGGACTACGCAGGGCAGTGGTTTTTCCTTGACCCAGGTCTCTGTCAGCGCCACTCTGACGCCACTTTCAGGAGCTGTTCCCGTGTGTCCGGCAACGCCGGCCCGTCACCGGACAGCGACCGACCCCCAGCCTGCTTCCACCCATTTGATTGAAGGAATCCGCCCCATGAGCGTTCGCGTCGGGATTGTCATGGACCCTATCGCCAGCATCTCCTATAAAAAGGACAGCTCGCTGGCCATGTTGCTGGCCGCCCAGGAACGCGGCTGGAGCCTCTTCTACATGGAGCAGCGCGATCTCTATCAGAGCGCCGGCGTGGCCCGGGCCCGCATGCGCCCGCTGCAGGTCTTCGCCGACCCACAGAAGTGGTTCACGCTGGAAGACGAGATCGACAGCCCGCTGAGCGACCTGGACGTGATCCTGATGCGCAAGGATCCGCCCTTCGACATGGAGTTCGTCTACTCCACCTACCTGCTGGAGCAGGCCGAGAGCGCCGGCGTGCTGGTGGTCAACAAGCCCCAGAGCCTGCGCGACTGCAATGAAAAGCTGTTCGCCACGCTGTTCCCGCAGTGCACCCCGCCCACGGTGGTCAGCCGCCGCGCCGATGTCCTGCGCGAGTTCGCCGCCCAGCATGGCGACGTGATCCTCAAGCCCCTGGACGGCATGGGCGGCACCTCGATCTTCCGCCACCGCGCGGGCGACCCGAACCTGTCGGTGATCCTGGAGACCCTGACCGTGCTGGGCAGCCAGCAGATCATGGCCCAGGCCTACCTGCCGGCGATCAAGGACGGCGACAAGCGCATCCTGATGATCGACGGCGAACCGGTGCCCTATTGCCTGGCGCGGATTCCGGCTGCCGGCGAAACCCGGGGCAACCTGGCCGCCGGAGGACGTGGCGAAGCCCGCCCGCTGAGCGACAAGGATCGCTGGATCGCCGCCCAGGTCGGCCCGACCCTGCGGGCCAAGGGCTTGCTGTTCGTCGGCCTCGACGTGATCGGCGAGCACCTGACGGAAATCAACGTCACCAGCCCGACCTGCATCCGCGAAATCGACAATGCCTTCGGCACCAACATCGGCGCGATGCTGATGGATGCCATCGCAAGCAAGCTGCAAGCCGCAAGCAACAAGCCGCAAGCTTGACCTGCATCACATGCAGCTGGTCGCTTGAAGCTTGAGGCTTACAGCTTGAAACCAACATTGCGTTATCATGCGCCGCCTGTGAAACCGTGATGTTGGTTTGTGCAATGCCTGCTGTGATGTCGAACTGCCAATGAGCCTTACGTCCGACCTGCCACCCGAGCTGGCCCACGGTGGCGTCCGCGCGGCCGATCGCCTGGGATTCACCCTGTTCCTCGCGGCGCTCCTGCACCTGGTGCTGATCCTCGGCCTGAGCTTTTCCTTCGCCGAGCCCCAGCAGATCAGCAAGACCCTGGAAATCACCCTGGCCACCTTCAAGAGCGAGACCAAGCCGAAGAAGGCCGACTTCCTGGCCCAGGACCACCAGCAGGGCAGCGGCACCCTGGACAAGAAGGCCATTCCCAAGACCACCGAAGTAGCGCCCTTCCAGGACAACTCGGTGAAAAAGGTCGTACCGCCACCGTCGGTCAAGCCGCAAGTCAAGGAGGCCGCGCCCAAGGCGGCCGTGGCCACCACCGCGCCCAAGCCGAAGAAGACCGTGACCCAACGCGAAGAGGTCAAGCGCGAACCGACGCCCAAGGCCGACGCGCCATCGTTCGACAGCTCGCAGCTGTCCAGCGAGATCTCCAGCCTGGAAGCCGAACTGGCCAACGAACAGCAGCTGTACGCCAAGCGCCCACGGATCCACCGCCTGAGCGCGGCCTCGACCATGCGCGACAAGGGCGCCTGGTACAAGGACGAATGGCGCAAGAAGGTCGAGCGCATCGGCAACCTCAACTACCCCGAGGAAGCCCGGCGCAAGCAGATCTACGGCAACCTGCGGTTGATGGTGTCGATCAACCGCGACGGCTCGCTGTATGAAGTGCTGGTACTGGAGTCTTCCGGCCAGCCACTGCTGGACCAGGCCGCCCAGCGCATCGTGCGCCTGGCCGCGCCGTTCGCCCCCTTCACTGGCGACCTGTCGGACATCGACCGCCTGGAAATCATCCGTACCTGGCGCTTCGCCCGGGGCGACAAGCTGTCCAGCAACTGACCGCCCGGCCAGCGCCACGCCCCTGCTCGCGGGCGCATCGCCAGCTTGTCAGCCGGGCCCGCCACCGCCACACTAGCGCTCATGAAGAACCTCAGCCCCAGCTACCTCAAGCATCATTTCCTGATCGCCATGCCGCACATGGCCGACCCGAACTTTGCCCAGACCTTGACCTACATCGTCGAGCACAACGCCAATGGCGCCATGGGGCTGGTGATCAACCGCCCGCAGGACCTGAGCCTGGCCGATATCCTGGAGCAACTGCGCCCTGACGAAGACCCGTCGCTGCTGTGCCAGCACGTGCCGATCTTCAGCGGCGGCCCGGTGCAGACCGATCGCGGCTTCGTCCTGCACCCCAGCGGCCCGATCTACCAGGCCACGGTGGAGCTCGATGGCGTCTCGCTGTCGACCTCCCAGGATGTCTTGTTCGCCATCGCCGACGGCGTGGGCCCGACCAAGAGCCTGATCGCCCTGGGCTACGCCGGCTGGGAAGCCGGGCAACTGGAAGCCGAGCTGGCCGACAACGCCTGGCTGACCTGCCCGTTCGACGCCGACATCCTGTTCAACACCAGCAGCGAACTGCGCCTGGAAGCGGCCGCCCGTCACCTGGGGGTCAACCTCAGCCTGCTCACCAGCCAGGCGGGCCACGCCTGATGGCCTTGCGACTGATCCTGGGCTTCGACTACGGCACCCGGCAGATCGGCGTTGCCGTGGGCCAGGCCATCACTGGCCAGGCCCGCGAGCTGTGCACCTTGAAGGCGCAGAATGGCGTGCCGGACTGGAACCAGGTCGAGGCCCTGTTCAAGGAATGGCAACCCGATGCGGTGGTGGTGGGCCTGCCCCTGAACATGGACGGCACCCCGAGCGAGATGTGCCAGCGCGCCGAGAAGTTCGCCCGGCGCCTGAACGGCCGCTTCAACGTGCCCTTCTATACCCACGACGAACGCCTGACCACCTTCGAGGCCAAGGGCGAACGCCTGGCCCGGGGCGGCCAGAAAGGCAGCTACCGCGATAACCCGGTGGACGCCATTGCCGCCGCCCTGCTGCTGCAGGGCTGGCTCGACGAGCACGCCACGCTGCTGAATACCTAGCGACCGAATCCTGAGGATGCGCGGCCTGCGGCTGCGCGCCTCCTGGCCCGACACCAGCCACAAGAACCTGCCGACGATCCAGCGAGCGATGCTCGGGCGAGTCAGGAATGGCGCAGAAAGCGGAGTTTAGACACCTAAATGAGCATTTCGAAGCCACTTGCAACGCCCCACGAGCCAAGCGCAGCAGATCCCGGGCAAGTTCCAAGTCACCGCGCCCCGCTATCGGACAACAAGGCGCGAGCCCAAGAAGGAGCCACCATGAGCCTGCCCAATCCCGCCGCCCTGATCAGCCAGATGGCCATCGATCTCAACGCCCACCTGGCCCAGCGCGCCATCAGCGAGCCTCGCTTCATCGGTATCCGGACCGGCGGTGTCTGGGTCGCCCAGGCGCTGCTGGAAGCCCTGGGCAGCGACGCGCCCCTGGGCACCCTGGACGTTTCCTTCTACCGCGATGACTTCAGCCAGAACGGCCTGCACCCTCAAGTGCGCCCGTCCGAGCTGCCGTTCGAGATCGAAGGCCAGCACCTGGTGCTGATCGATGACGTGCTGATGAGCGGCCGGACCATCCGCGCCGCCCTCAACGAGCTGTTCGACTATGGCCGCCCGGCCAGCGTGACCCTGGTCTGCCTGCTGGACCTGAACGCCGCCGAGCTGCCGATCCGGCCGAATGTGGTGGGCGCGACCCTGTCGCTGGCGGCCCACGAGCGGGTAAAATTGTCCGGTCCTGCGCCGCTTCAACTCGAGCTCCAAGACCTCGCCCTCTAAACCCGCCCTTTTAAAGAGTCCATTGCGATGACGCCTCTAGACGCCAAGCGCCCGCTGCAGCTCAACGATCAGGGCCAGCTGCGCCACTTCCTCTCCCTCGACGGCCTGAACCGCGAGCTGCTGACGGAAATCCTCGACACCGCCGACTCCTTCCTCGAAGTCGGCGCCCGGGCGGTGAAGAAAGTCCCGCTGCTACGCGGCAAGACCGTATGCAACGTGTTCTTCGAGAACTCCACCCGCACCCGCACCACCTTCGAACTGGCCGCCCAGCGGCTGTCGGCGGACGTGATCACCCTGAACGTGTCCACCTCCTCGGCGAGCAAGGGCGAGACCCTGCTCGACACCCTGCGCAACCTCGAGGCCATGGCCGCCGACATGTTCGTGGTGCGCCACGGCGATTCCGGCGCCGCGCACTTCATCGCCGAACATGTGTGCCCGCAGGTGGCGATCATCAACGGCGGCGACGGCCGCCACGCCCACCCGACCCAGGGCATGCTCGACATGCTGACCATCCGCCGGCACAAGGGCGGCTTCGAGAACCTCTCGGTGGCCATCGTCGGCGACATCCTGCACTCGCGGGTCGCGCGCTCGAACATGCTGGCGCTCAAGACCCTGGGCTGCCCGGATATCCGCGTGATCGCGCCCAAGACCTTGCTGCCCATCGGCATCGAGCAGTACGGGGTGAAGGTCTACACCGACATGGCCGAAGGCCTGAAAGACGTCGATGTGGTGATCATGCTGCGCCTGCAGCGCGAGCGCATGCAGGGCGGCCTGCTGCCCAGCGAAGGCGAGTTCTACCGCCTGTTCGGCCTGACCACCACCCGCCTGGCCGGCGCCAAGCCCGACGCCATCGTCATGCACCCGGGCCCGATCAACCGTGGCGTGGAGATCGAGTCGGCGGTGGCCGACGGTCCGCATTCGGTGATCCTCAATCAGGTGACCTACGGCATCGCAGTGCGCATGGCCGTACTGTCCATGGCCATGAGCGGGCAGACCGCCCAGCGACAATTCGAGCAGGAGAACGCCCAGTGAAGCTCAGCATTCTCGGCGCCCGCGTCATCGATCCAAGCAGCGGCCTGGATCAAGTTACCGATCTGCACCTGGAAGCCGGCAAGATCGCCGCCATCGGTGCCGCTCCGGAAGGTTTCAACGCCGTCACCGTGATCGACGGCAAGGGCCTGGTGGCCGCCCCCGGCCTGGTGGACCTGAACGTCGCCCTGCGCGAGCCCGGCTACAGCCGCAAGGGCAGCATCGCCAGCGAAACCCGCGCCGCCGCTGCCGGTGGCGTCACCAGCCTGTGCTGCCCGCCACGCACCAAGCCGGTGCTGGACACCTCGGCGGTGGCCGAGTTGATCCTCGACCGCGCGCGCGAAGCCGGCAACAGCAAGGTGTTCCCGATCGGTGCCCTGAGCAAGGGCCTGGACGGCGAGCAACTGGCCGAGCTGATCGCCCTGCGCGACGCCGGTTGCGTGGCCTTCGGCAATGGCCTGGAGGGTTTTCGCAGCACCCGGACCCTGTGCCGGGCCCTGGAATACGCCGCCACGTTCGACCTGACGGTGATCTTCCATTCCCAGGACCGCGACCTGGCCGAAGGCGGCCTGGCCCATGAAGGCGCCACCGCCAGCTTCCTCGGCCTGCCGGGGATTCCCGAAAGCGCCGAAACCGTGGCCCTGGCCCGTGACCTGCTGCTGGTGGAACAAAGCGGGGTGCGCGCGCACTTCAGCCAGCTGACCAGCGCCCGCGGCGTGGAACTGATCGCCCAGGCCCAGGCTCGCGGCCTGCCGGTCACCGCCGATGTCGCCCTGTATCAGTTGATCCTGACCGACGAGGCGCTGATCGACTTTTCCAGCCTCTATCACGTGCAGCCGCCCCTGCGTTCGCACGCCGACCGCGAGGCCCTGCGCGCAGCGGTGAAATCCGGCGTGGTACAAGCCATCGCCAGCCATCACCAACCTCACGAGCGCGATGCCAAACTGGCGCCGTTCGGCGCCACCGAGCCGGGTATCAGCAGCGTCGAGTTGCTGCTGCCGCTGGCCCTGACCCTGGTGCAGGACGGCCTGCTGGACCTGCCGACCCTGATGGCCCGCCTGAGCGCCGGCCCTGCCGACGCCCTGCGCCTGCCGGCCGGCAAGCTGGTGGTGGGTGGCGCGGCCGACCTGGTGCTGTTCGACCCTGCCAGCTCCACCGTGGCCGGCGAGCGCTGGCTGTCCCGTGGCGAGAACTGCCCGTTCCTTGGCCACAGCCTGCCGGGCGCAGTGCGCTACACCCTGGTGGACGGCCATATCAGCCACCAGGGCTGATTGACCCTGTAGCCGCTGCCACAGGTGGCGGCTACAAGGATCGCCATCACCCCAGGCGCCGATGACGGGATCAAAGGCGCTTGGCGTTCTCCAGGGAGACCTGGTCGTTCAGGGTCCAGAAGTCATACAGCACCCCGATGAAGAACAAGCCACCGGTGAACAGGTAGAGCACCCCGCTCAGCCATTTGCCCTGGTACATGCGGTGCACGCCGAACACCCCGAGGAAGGTCAGGAGTATCCAGGCCACGCTGTATTCCAATGGACCGGCGGTAAAGCGCAGGTCCGCTTCCCGATCCATGGAAGGGATCAGGAACAGGTCGATCAGCCAGCCAATGCCCAGCAGGCCGAAGGTGAAGAACCAGAGGGTCCCGGTCACTGGCTTGCCGTAATAGAAGCGATGGGCGCCGGTAAAACCGAATATCCAGAGCAGGTAGCCGATCACCTTGCTGTGGGTGTCGTGGGTCGCGGAATCCTGGCGATAGCTGTTCATCAAATGCCTCTTGGCGGGTGATAGATAAATTTTCTCAAAAACTTTGTGACTTTTTTACAGGCGCTCGACGTGTGGTCGATGCTACCTTCTCTTCCGCCAAAGCCTTGTGTTGCCTGACTTCTGACGGTTTTCTGCGTCAAGTTGCCGCCTCTTTGCCGAAGTTGACCCCAAGGTCTAGTCGACAAACGGCCTCGGAAGTGACCTGAAAGCTGTTATAAAGTTGCGCGCTAATCAATAAGAGCCTTGCCTAATGCGTCCATTTATCAAGACATGGCTGACCATTTGCCTATTAATGCCACTGGCCGCCCACGCCACCAACCGTGAGCAACGACTTCCCAACATCAACGGCTACACCCCGAAACCCCATGTTTCGACGGTCTCGGCCAAGCACAAGACCACGAACCGGCACTCCAGCCAACTGGCCAAGGTCGACAGCAAGCTGGTACCCCAGATGGGCGCCAAGCAAAGCAGCAACGTCCTCAGCCGCGCCGTCAATGCCCTGGGCACGCCTTATCGCTGGGGCGGCAGCAGCCCGAGCAAGGGTTTCGACTGCAGCGGCCTGGTGAAATACGCCTTCAACGACGTCGCCGCCGTGGACCTGCCACGCACGTCCAATGCCATGGCCAGCGGCCATGGGCAGAAGGTCGAGCGCAAGGATCTCAAGCCGGGCGACCTGCTGTTCTTCAACATCAAGAGCCGCAAGGTCAACCATGTAGCCATCTACCTGGGCAACGATCGCTTCATCCATGCTCCACGGCGCGGCAAGTCGGTCACCATCGACACCTTGAAGAAACCCTACTGGGACAATCACTACGTGGTTGCCAAGCGGGTCCTGCCCAAGGAACAGAAGACCCTGCGGGTCGTCCAGCGCTGATCCCGCCTCGCCGCCAGGCCAGCCTGGCGGCGCTTGCCCTCCCCTCACAGGCTCTGCGGCATTCGTGCCTTCTCCCGCGCCTGTTCGCGACTGATCAAGCCCTTTGCCAGCAATGCCTTCAGGCTCATGTCCAGGGTCTGCATGCCCTGGGCCCCGCCAGTCTGGATCGCCGAATACATCTGCGCCACCTTGTCCTCGCGGATCAGGTTACGGATCGCCGTGGTGCCCAGCATGATCTCGTGGGCCGCCACCCTTCCCCCCCCGATGCGCTTGAGCAGTACCTGGGCGATCACCGCCTGCAATGACTCGGCCAGCATCGAGCGTACGAGGGCCTTCTCTTCCCCTGGAAACACATCCACCAAGCGATCGATGGTCTTGGCCGCCGACGAGGTGTGCAGGGTGGCGAACACCAGGTGCCCGGTTTCCGCAGCGGTGAGCGCCAGGCGGATGCTCTCCAGGTCCCGCAGCTCGCCCAGCAGGATCACATCCGGGTCCTCGCGCAGGGCCGCGCGCAAGGCTGTGGCGAAGCTCTGGGTGTCGCGGGCCACTTCGCGCTGGTGCACCAGGCAGCCTTGCGGCGGGTGGATGAATTCGATGGGGTCCTCGATGGTCAGGATGTGCTGGCGGCGAGTCCGGTTCAGGTGATCGACCATCGCCGCCAGGGTGGTGGACTTGCCGCTGCCGGTGGGACCGGTCACCAGCACCAGCCCCCGGGGCAACTCGCTGACCTGCCGGAATACCGGCCCCAGCCCCAGCTCTTCCAGGCTCTGCACCCGCGCCGGAATCAACCGCAGCACCGCTCCCGCACCACGGGCATGCTGGAACGCATTGACGCGAAACCTGGCCACCCCGGGCAGTTCATGGGCGAAATCCAGGTCCTGCTGGCGGGCGAAGGCCTCGCGCTGCGACTCGCTCATCAGCTCATGGATCAACGCCAGCACCTGGGACGCATCCAGTACTGGCCCCTGCAGAGGGCAGATATCGCCATCGATGCGCAACAGCGGCGCCAGCCCAGCGGACAGATGCAGGTCGGAAGCGCCGCGCGAGACGCTCGATAGCAACAACTCGGTGATGTCCATAGTGCCCCCCAATTCCAGTAGAATGCCGCGAGCTTCAGACCCGTGCGCAGCCAACAGCCCGGCGGCCTGGTGCCGGACAATGCCCGGCGGGGCCCAGGGGCGTGGCTCGGGCCGATCGGCAGGCAGGGACTGGTGGATTCACGCGGCAGGTGGCGGCCCGGTTCGCAGGCGCCCGGCCGCAGATACTTTTGAGACGGAATCGAATGTCCACGATAGCAGACAACATCGCCCAGGTAGCCGAACGCATCCGCAGCGCCTGCCAGGCCGCACAGCGTGCCCCGGACAGCGTCCGGTTGCTGGCCGTGAGCAAGACCAAGCCCGCCGCCGCGCTGCGCGAGGCCCATGCCGCCGGCCTGCGCGATTTCGGCGAGAACTACCTGCAAGAAGCCCTGGGCAAGCAACAGGAACTGGCCGACCTGCCCTTGAGTTGGCACTTCATCGGCCCCATTCAGTCGAACAAGACTCGCGCCATCGCCGAACACTTTGACTGGGTGCATTCCGTGGACCGCCTGAAAATCGCTCAACGCCTGTCCGAGCAACGCCCGGCCGAGCTGCCGCCGCTGAACATCTGCCTCCAGGTCAATGTCAGTGGCGAAGCCAGCAAGTCCGGCTGCACGCCCGCCGAGTTGCCGGAGCTGGCCCGCGCCATCGCTGCCTTGCCACGCCTGCGCCTGCGCGGGCTGATGGCGATTCCCGAACCCACCGAGGACCCTGCGGCCCAACACGCTGCGTTCGCTGCGGTACAGGATCTGAACAACCACCTGCGCGGCAGTCTCGGACTGCCCGTGGACACTCTATCGATGGGCATGAGCCACGATCTCGAAGCGGCCATCGCCCAAGGCGCCACCTGGGTGCGGATCGGTACCGCGCTGTTTGGCGCCCGCGACTACAGCCAGTCCTGAGGGACTGGCCCTGACCCCTGATAAGGACCTGTCATGAACACGACTCGTATCGCTTTTATCGGTGCCGGCAACATGGCGGCCAGTCTCATCGGTGGCCTGCGGGCCAAGGGCCTGGACGCCTCGCAGATCCGTGCCAGTGACCCGGGCGCCGAAACCCGGGCCAAGGTGGCCGCCGAACACGGTATCCAGGTTTTCGCCGACAACGCCGAAGCCATTGCCGGGGTCGATGTGATCGTCCTGGCGGTCAAGCCCCAGGCCATGAAGGCCGTTTGCGAAGCCCTGCGCCCGAGCCTGCAACCCCGGCAACTGGTGGTTTCCATCGCCGCCGGCATCACCTGCTCGAGCATGAGTGCTTGGCTGGGCGAGCAACCGATCGTGCGCTGCATGCCCAACACCCCGGCCCTGCTGCGCCAGGGCGTCAGCGGCCTGTATGCCACCGACCGGGTGAGCGCCGAGCAACGCCGCCAGGCCGAAGAACTGCTGTCCGCCGTGGGCACCGCCCTGTGGCTGGAGCAGGAGCAGCAACTGGATGCGGTAACCGCGGTTTCCGGTAGCGGCCCCGCGTACTTCTTCCTGCTGATCGAGGCCATGACCGCCGCCGGCGAGAAACTCGGCCTGCCACGGGAAACCGCCGCCCAACTGACCTTGCAGACCGCCCTGGGCGCTGCCCACATGGCGGTTTCCAGCGATGTCGACGCCGCCGAGCTGCGCCGTCGCGTGACCTCGCCGGCCGGCACCACGGAAGCGGCGATCAAGTCGTTCCAGGCCGACGGCTTCGAGGCCCTGGTGGAAAAAGCCTTGGGTGCCGCCGCGCACCGTTCGGCGGAAATGGCCGAACAACTCGGTCGCTAATTCGCCCCTACAAAGGAATCGATATGTTCGGACTCAACGACGCTGCCATCCTGGTGATCCAGACCCTGGGCAGCCTGTACCTGCTGGTCGTCCTGCTGCGCTTCATGCTGCAAGCGGTGCGGGCCAACTTCTACAACCCCATCAGCCAGTTCATCGTGCGGGCCACCCAGCCGCTGCTCAAGCCGCTGCGCCGAGTGATCCCCAGCATGTTCGGCCTGGACATGTCCTCGCTGGTGCTGGCCCTGGTGGTGCAGATGGTGCTGTTCGCCATCGTCCTGACCCTCTACGGCATCCCCTTCAACGTGCTGGGGCTGCTGATCTGGGCGCCGATCGGCATCTTCGCGCTGTTCCTCAAGATCTGGTTCTTCGCCATGATCATCAGCGTGATCCTGTCCTGGGTCGCGCCTGGCAGCCAGAGCCCCGGCGCCGAGCTGGCCTATCAGCTGAGCGAGCCGCTGCTGGCGCCGTTCCGCCGCATCGTGCCGAACCTGGGCGGCCTGGACATCTCGCCGATCCTGGCGTTCCTGGTGATCCAGCTGTTGCAACAGGGGCTGATCCCGCGCCTGGCGTACTACGCCTTCATGCCCCGCGAGCTGTTCGGGCTGATCTGATGAGCTACTTCCGCTGGGACGGCGACGACCTGTTGCTCGATTGCCACCTGCAGCCCAAGGCCAGCAGCGATGAGTTCGCTGGCCTGCATGGCGATCGGCTGAAGATCCGCCTCACCGCCCCGCCCGTCGAAGGCAAGGCCAACGCGCACCTGATGGCGTTCCTGGCCAAGGCCTTCGGCATTCCCAAGAGCCATGTCAGCCTGGTCAGCGGTGAGTTGAACCGGCAGAAGCGGGTACGCCTGCAAGCGCCGAAGAAACTCCCCGAGCTGCCGGGCCTGGCACGTCCGGCCTGATTCGCAGGCCGTCCTTTCCAGTAGCCAAATCCAGGCCCGGGCTTTGCTTGCCGCTGGACACAGCGGTCTTTAGACTTACGCCTCATTTGAATGAGAGCAGGGTCGATGCCAACTGCCTTTCCCGCCGATTCCGTTGGTCTGGTCACACCTCAGGTTGCGCACTTCAGCGAGCCCCTGGCCCTGGCGTGTGGCCGCTCGCTACCGGCCTACGACCTGATCTACGAAACCTATGGCCAGCTCAACGCCAGCGCCAGCAACGCGGTGCTGATCTGCCATGCCCTGTCGGGCCACCACCATGCGGCCGGCTACCACAGCCCGGAGGACCGCAAGCCCGGCTGGTGGGACAGCTGCATCGGCCCGGGCAAGCCGATCGACACCAACAAGTTCTTCGTGGTCAGCCTCAACAACCTCGGTGGCTGCAACGGCTCCACCGGCCCCAGCAGCATCAACCCGGAGACCGGCCGGCCGTTCGGCGCCGATTTCCCGGTACTGACCGTGGAAGACTGGGTGCACAGCCAGGCCCGCCTGGCCGACCGCCTGGGCATTGGCCAGTGGGCCGCGGTGATCGGCGGTAGCCTCGGGGGCATGCAGGCCCTGCAATGGACCATCACCTACCCGGACCGGGTCCGGCATTGCCTGGCCATCGCCTCGGCGCCCAAGCTGTCGGCGCAGAACATCGCCTTCAACGAAGTGGCCCGCCAGGCGATCCTCACCGACCCGGAATTCCACGGTGGTTCGTTCCAGGAACAGGGCGTAATTCCCAAGCGCGGCCTGATGCTGGCGCGAATGGTGGGGCACATCACCTACCTGTCCGACGACTCCATGGGCGAGAAATTCGGCCGCGGCCTCAAGAGCGAAAAGCTCAACTACGACTTCCACAGCGTGGAATTCCAGGTGGAAAGCTACCTGCGCTACCAGGGCGAGGAGTTCTCCGGGCGTTTCGACGCCAACACCTACCTGCTGATGACCAAGGCCCTGGACTACTTCGACCCGGCGGCCAACTGCGACGACGACCTGGCCAGGACCTTCGCCAACGCCACGGCCAAGTTCTGCGTGATGTCCTTCACCACCGACTGGCGCTTCTCCCCGGCCCGCTCGCGGGAACTGGTGGACGCGCTGATGGCCGCGCGCAAGGACGTCTGCTACCTGGAGATCGACGCCCCCCAGGGCCACGACGCCTTCCTGATCCCGATCCCGCGCTACCTGCAGGCATTCGGTCACTACATGAACCGCATCACGCTGTGAGGACACGATGAGAGCCGATCTGGAAATCATCCAGGAATGGATCCCCGCCGGCAGCCGCGTCCTCGACCTGGGCTGTGGTAATGGCGAACTGCTGAGCTGGTTGCAGCAACACAAGCAAGTCACCGGCTACGGCCTGGAGAACGATGCCGACAACATCGCCCAGTGCGTGGCCAAGGGCATCAACGTCATCGAGCAGGACCTGGACAAGGGCCTGGGCAATTTCGCCAGCAACAGCTTCGACGTCGTGGTCATGACCCAGGCCCTGCAAGCCGTGCACTACCCCGACCAGCTGCTGGACGAGATGCTGCGGGTCGGCCGCCAGTGCATCATCACCTTCCCCAACTTCGGCCACTGGCGCTGCCGCTGGTACCTGGCCAGCAAGGGCCGGATGCCAGTGTCGGAATTCATGCCGTACACCTGGTACAACACGCCGAACATCCACTTCTGCACCTTCGAGGACTTCGAGGAACTGTGCCGCGAGCGCCAGGCGCGGGTGATCAATCGCCTTGCGGTCGATCAACAACACCGCCATGGGTGGGCCAGTAAGCTATGGCCTAATCTGTTGGGAGAGATCGGCATCTACCGCCTCAGCAGTCCCGGCCTGCAGGATCACCAGGTCGCGGTTTGACCCACATCGCATCGAGGAGAACGATCATGGGACGTCTGGTCACTTTTCTATTGTCTGCCTGCCTGAGCCTCTCGGCCCTGGCGGCGGACCCGATCAAGGGCGAACGCCAGGAAGTGTTCGGCGACATCACCGTGCACTACAACACCTTCAACTCCACCTACCTGCAACCTGACATCGCCAGGGCCGCGGAGCTGGTTCGCAGCAAGAACCAGGGGGTGATCAACGTTTCACTGATCAAGGACGGCAAGCCATTGGTCGGCCAGGTCAGCGGCACGGTCAAGGACCTGACCAGCAAGAGCTTTCCCCTGAAGTTCCGCCAGATCACCGAACAGGGCGCGATCTACTACATCGCCCAATTCCCGGTGGAACAGCAGGAAAACCGCACCTTCACCATCAGCGTGCAAGCGGGTGGCGATACCAACAGCTTCAGCTTCAACCAAGAGCTATTCCCGGGCGAATGATGAACCTCACGCAACTCGTACTGGCCAGCCATAACGCCGGCAAACTCAAAGAACTCCAGGCCATGCTCGGCGCCTCGGTGCAACTGCGCTCGATCGGCGAATTCAGCAGCATCGAGCCCGAGGAAACCGGACTCTCGTTCGTCGAGAACGCCATCCTCAAGGCCCGCAACGCCGCGCGCATCTCCGGCCTGCCGGCCCTGGCGGACGACTCCGGCCTGGCGGTGGACTTTCTCGGCGGTGCCCCGGGTATCTATTCGGCGCGCTACGCCGATGGCCAGGGCGACGCGGCCAACAACGCCAAGCTGCTGGAGGCCCTCAAGGAGGTTCCCGAGCAACAGCGCGGTGCGCAGTTCGTCTGCGTCCTGGCCCTGGTTCGGCATGCCGACGACCCGCTGCCGATCCTCTGCGAAGGCCTGTGGCATGGGCGCATCCTTACTGCCGCCAGCGGTGCACACGGCTTCGGCTACGACCCGCTGTTCTGGGTGCCGGAGCGCAATTGCTCCAGCGCCGAACTGGACCCGGTGGAAAAAAACCAGCTCAGCCACCGCGCCCGCGCCATGGCCATCCTGCGGCAACGCCTGGGCCTGCAATGAACCATGATCCCGCCGCGTCGCCGCTGATCCTGGGCGGCGCGCAAGCGCCCCGGCCGGCCCTGCCCCAATTGCCGCCCCTGGCGCTGTACATCCACATCCCGTGGTGTGTACGCAAATGCCCCTATTGCGACTTCAACTCCCACGCCGCCAGCCCGACGCTGCCGGAAGAGGAGTACGTGGACGCCCTGCTGGCCGACCTCGACCAGGACCTGCCTGCCGCTCATGGCCGGGAACTGAGCTCGATCTTCTTCGGCGGCGGCACCCCGAGCCTGTTCAGCGCCCAGGCCCTGGGCCGGCTGCTGGCCGGGGTACAGCAACGCATCCCGTTCGCCAGCGATATCGAGATCACCCTGGAAGCCAACCCCGGGACCTTCGAGCAGGAGAAGTTCACCGCCTACCGCGCCCTGGGGATCAACCGCCTGTCCATCGGCATCCAGAGCTTCCAGGAGCAGAAGCTCCAAGCCCTGGGCCGCATCCACAGCGGTGCCGAAGCCGTACGGGCCGCCGACATGGCGCGCCAGGCCGGGTTCGACAACTTCAACCTGGACCTGATGCACGGCCTGCCAGACCAGTCCCTGGAAGATGCCCTGGGCGACCTGCGCCAAGCCATCGCCATGAAGCCGACCCACCTGTCCTGGTACCAGCTGACCCTGGAGCCCAACACGGTGTTCTGGAGCCAGCCGCCGACCCTGCCGGAAGACGACATCCTGTGGGACATCCAGGAAGCCGGCCAGGCACTGCTGGCCGCGCATGGCTACGCCCAGTACGAGGTCTCGGCCTATGCCCAGCCCGGCCGTGCGGCGCGGCATAACCTGAACTACTGGAGCTTCGGCGACTTCATCGGCATCGGCGCCGGGGCCCACGGCAAGCTCAGTCACTCGGACGGGCGCATCCTGCGTACCTGGAAGACCCGCCTGCCCAAGGATTACCTGAACCCGGCCAAGCCGTTCAAGGCCGGCGAAAAGGCCCTGGATAACGATGAGCTGCCGTTCGAGTTCCTGATGAACGCCCTGCGCCTGACCGATGGCGTGGACGCGGCGCTGTTCGCCCAGCGCACCGGCCTGGACCTGGCCAGCCTCGCCGAAGGCCGGCGCCAGGCCGAACAAAGCGGCTTGTTGCAGGTCGAACCGTCACGCCTGGCGGCCACTCCCCGTGGGCAACTGTTCCTCAACGACCTGCTGCAATTCTTTCTGATCTAAGGAAATCACATGGATCTGGTACTCGACCTGCTTGCCACCGTGTCCCGCTGGAGCCGCAGCAACCTCTCGGAAATCTCCCTGGCGCTGGTGGGCTGCCTGCTGGTGCTGTTCGGCGCCGACATCAAGGGTTGGGTCGAAGCGCGCCTGGGCGGCCTCGCCGGCGCCCTGCGGGTACCGTTGATGGCCCTGCTGTGCATGATCGGCAGCGGCCTGGCGCTGATCTATGCCACGCCGTGGATCGTCCGCGGCCTGAGCCAGTTCAACAACTACAGCCTGGCGCCCGTGCTGCTGGTGGTGCTGGTGCTGATCGGCGTGGTCGCCGATCGCCGCTGATGCGGATCCCTGATTGAACAAGGATGCCTATGAGCAAGAGCCTCATGGAGACCACCAGCAAGTTCCTCAGCTATGTGCTGCGCCATGAGCCCCAGGCCATTGGCCTGGAACTGGACAGTGAAGGCTGGGGCGAGATCGACGCGCTGATCGCCGGCGCGGCCAGCGAGGGCCGGCCACTGACTCGGGAACTGATCGAGCAGGTCGTGCGCGACAACGACAAAAAACGCTTCACCCTGTCGGCCGACGGCCAGCGCATTCGCGCCGCCCAGGGCCACTCCAGCAAGGCCGTGCAGCTGCAACTGGAAGAACGCCAGCCGCCCGCGGTGCTTTATCACGGCACTGCCACGCGCTTCATGGATTCAATCAACCGGAAGGGCCTGATTCCAGGCTCACGCCATCACGTGCACCTGTCCCAGGACCCCGACACTGCCCGCTCGGTGGGCCAACGCTACGGCCAGGTGGTGCTGCTGCAGGTCGACACCCAGGCCATGCAGGCCCAGGGCTGCAAGTTCTACCAGGCGGAGAATGGCGTGTGGCTGGCCGACCAAGTGCCGGCCAGCTGCATCACCGAGGTGTAGCGACCGGGCCATTGCAGGGCCCGGCAAGAGCCCCTCGGGAAGAGGGGCGGCAGGTCAGTCGAGCTTCTCGAACTTCAGGTCCCAGACGCCATGGCCCAGGCGCTCGCCGCGGCGTTCGAACTTGGTGATCGGACGCTCGGCCGGACGCGGCACGTACTTGCCGTCCTCGGCCAGGTTGCGATAACCCGGGGCGACGTTCATCACTTCCAGCATGTACTCGGCATAGGGCTCCCAATCGGTGGCCATGTGCAGGATACCGCCGACCTTGAGCTTGCTGCGCACCAGCTCGGCGAAGGACGCCTGGACGATACGGCGCTTGTGGTGCCGGCTCTTGTGCCACGGATCGGGGAAGAACAGCATCAGGCGATCGAGGCTGTTATCGGCCACGCAGCGGTTGAGCACTTCGATGGCGTCGCAGTCGTAGACCCGCAGGTTGGTCAGGCCCTGGGTCAGCACGCCGTTGAGCAGCGCGCCGACGCCCGGACGGTGGACCTCCACGCCGATGAAATCCTGCTCCGGGGCCGCCGCCGCCATTTCCAGCAGCGAGTGGCCCATGCCGAAGCCGATTTCCAGGGAGCGCGGCGCCGAACGGCCGAACACCTGGTCGTAATCCACCGGGGCATCGGCCAGGGGCAGCACATACAGCGGGGCGCCCTGCTCCAGGCCGCGTTGCTGGCCTTCGGTCATGCGTCCGGCGCGCATCACGAAGCTCTTGATACGGCGGTGCTGGCGTTCGTCGCCAGCTTCCGGCTGGATTGGCGTGTCGTTTGATTCAGTCATCAATGGCTCTTACTTGATCAGACCATCCAGCGGCGAGGATGCGCTGGCATAGAGTTTCTTCGGCATGCGACCGGCGAGGTACGCCAGGCGGCCCGCGACAATCGCGTGTTTCATGGCTTCGGCCATCAATACCGGTTGCTGTGCATGGGCGATGGCCGAGTTCATCAGCACCGCCTCGCACCCCAGCTCCATGGCGATGGTGGCATCGGAGGCGGTGCCGACACCGGCATCCACCAGTACCGGGACCTTGGCTTCTTCGAGGATGATCTGCAGGTTGTAGGGGTTGCAGATTCCCAGCCCGGTGCCGATCAGGCCGGCCAGGGGCATGACCGCGATGCAGCCCATTTCCGCCAACTGGCGGGCGATGATCGGGTCGTCGCTGGTGTAGACCATCACGTCGAAACCTTCCTTGACCAGCACTTCGGCGGCCTTGAGGGTTTCCAGCACGTTGGGGAACAGGGTCTTCTGGTCGGCCAGGACTTCCAGCTTCACCAGGTTGTGGCCATCGAGCAGCTCGCGGGCCAGGCGGCAGGTACGCACGGCTTCCACCGCGTCATAGCAACCGGCGGTGTTGGGCAAGATGGTGTAGCGGTCCGGCGGCAGGACATCCAGCAGGTTCGGTTCGCCCGGGTTCTGGCCGATGTTGGTCCGGCGCACGGCGACGGTCACGATCTCGGCTCCGGAGGCCTCGATGGCCAGGCGGGTTTCTTCCAGGTCGCGGTACTTGCCGGTGCCTACCAGCAAACGCGACTGGTACGTCCGACCGGCCAGGACGAAAGGCTTGTCACTACGAACGTTGCTCATCGGAAATCCTCTGTTGGGGTGAGGTTCTTGCAGAATTCTTTGGTAGATCGAACGCCACGGGCAGGTAGTGCGCAGGAAAGGCAGAACAGGCGCCAATGCAAGGCCAGCCGACTGGCTGGGCATCGTGGGCGGCTTCAGCGCAGCGCTGCCGGGCGCGGCAGTTGCTGGCTAGCCGCCGCCGATGGCATGGACCACTTCCACCTGGTCACCCTCGTTGAGGGAGGTTTCAGCGTGCTGGCTGCGCGGAACGATATCCATGTTGAGCTCTACCGCGATTCGCCGTCCGCTCAGGTCCAGGCGCGTCAGCAGGGCCGCGACGGTCGAGCCATCGGGCAATTCAAAGGATTCACCGTTCAACTGAATGCGCATGCTCGAGGCCGCCATCACTTTTTAGGGGCCAGCATTCTAGCCCGATCATGACCTAAAGG
The DNA here is from genome assembly GCF_046230915.1 of Pseudomonas sp. KCJK8993. Classification (NCBI taxonomy): domain Bacteria; kingdom Pseudomonadati; phylum Pseudomonadota; class Gammaproteobacteria; order Pseudomonadales; family Pseudomonadaceae; genus Pseudomonas; species Pseudomonas sp. KCJK8993. Next base: position 4,989 of record NZ_JBJJLO010000026.1, on the reverse strand, counting down.
TCAGCTACAAGCGTCAGGCCGCCGCCTGCAGGCGCCAGGCGGCCAGCCCCAGCAACAGCCAGCCGGCAAGGAAGGCCAGGCCGCCAAGCGGAGTGATGATGCCCAGCTTGCCGATACCGGTCAGGGTCAGCAGGTACAGGCTGCCGGAAAACAACAGGATGCCCAGGGTGAAGGCCGCTCCCGCCCAGGTCACCAGGCGTCCCGGCACTTGGGTGGCCAGCAGCGCCACGCCGAACAAGGCCAGGCAGTGCACCAGCTGGTAAGTGACTCCGGTGTGAAAAATGGCCAGGTACTCGGCGCTGAGGCGATTCTTCAGGCCGTGGGCGGCAAAGGCACCCAGGCCCACCCCGGTGAAACCGAAGAAAGCAGCCAGCATCAGGAAGCCACGCAACATGGGGAACTCCAGTCAGATTCCGCGCAAAGGGCCTGTATAATGGCGCGCTCAAACGGTTCGGCCAAGCCATCTCTATGCTGCGTTATCTGTTTCGTCGTCTGGTAAAAGCCTTGAAGTGGTTCGTCGTCGGCAGTATCGCGCTGGTGCTGCTGTTGCGCTTCATACCGCCGCCAGGCACGGCCTTGATGGTGGAGCGCAAGATCGAATCCTGGGTCGACGGCGACCCCATCGACCTGCAGCGCAGCTGGAAACCCTGGGATGAGATCTCCGATAACCTCAAGGTCGCGGTGATCGCCAGCGAAGACCAGAAATTCCCCGAGCACTGGGGTTTCGACTTCGATGCCATCCAGGCAGCCCTGGCCTACAACGAACGCGGCGGCAAGATCCGCGGCGCCAGCACCTTGAGCCAGCAAGTGTCGAAGAACCTGTTCTTGTGGTCCGGCCGCAGTTACTTGCGCAAGGGCCTGGAAGCCTGGTTCACCGCCCTGATCGAGGTGCTCTGGCCGAAGCAGCGAATTCTCGAGGTCTATCTCAACAGTGCAGAGTGGGACGAAGGCGTGTTCGGCGCCGAAGCCGCCGCACGCCATCACTTCGGCGTCAGCGCCGCCAATCTCAGTCGCCAGCAAGCCAGCCTGCTGGCGGCGGTCCTGCCCAACCCCCGGGTCTGGAGCGCGGCTCGCCCCAGTACCTACGTGCTCCAGCGTGCCGGTTGGATCCGACGGCAGATGAGCCAACTGGGCGGGGCCGACTACCTCAATCGCCTGGACGAATCACGCCGGGCGCCCTGGGCCGAGTAGAACATCAAGGCACAAACAAAAACGCCCCGATCATCTCGGGGCGTCTGGTTTGTGGCCTGGCTGGCGCTTAGGCGGCAATGGACAGCTTCAGTTTGTTCATCGCGCTCTTTTCCAGCTGGCGGATCCGCTCGGCGGAAACGTTGTACTTCTGCGCCAGGTCATGCAGCGTGGCCTTCTCTTCGGCCAGCCAGCGCTGGTAGAGGATGTCGCGGCTACGCTCGTCCAGCACTTGCAACGCTTCATGCAGGTTGCTGGTGGAGTTGTCGCTCCAGTCAGCGTCTTCCAGCTGCAACGCTGGATCGTAGCGGTGATCTTCCAGGTAGTTGGCCGGCGACTGGAAAGCGCTGTCGTCATCGGCTTCGACAGCCGGGTCGAAGGCCATGTCCTGGCCGGTCAGGCGACTTTCCATTTCCCGCACTTCACGCGGCTCAACGCCGAGGCTTTCCGCCACGCGATGGACTTCCTCGTTGTTCAGCCAGGCCAGGCGCTTCTTCTGGCTGCGCAGGTTGAAGAACAGCTTGCGCTGGGCCTTGGTGGTCGCGACCTTGACGATCCGCCAGTTGCGCAGGATGAACTCGTGGATTTCCGCCTTGATCCAGTGCACGGCAAAGGACACCAGGCGCACGCCCATCTCGGGGTTGAAGCGCTTCACGGCTTTCATCAGGCCGACGTTGCCTTCCTGGATCAGGTCGGCCTGGGCCAGCCCGTAGCCGGAATAGCTGCGGGCGATATGTACGACAAAACGCAGGTGGGCAAGCACCATCTGCCGAGCTGCCTCAAGATCCTGCTCATAGTAGAGACTCTCGGCCAGTTCACGCTCCTGCTCCGGCGTCAGCAATGGAATGCTGTTCACCGTATGCACATAGGCCTCCAGGTTTGCGCCTGGAACCAATGCGTAAGCAGGTTGCAAAGAAGTGGTCATACGAAAAAACCTCCGACTCACATAACTCGTGCAGTTCAGCACTGCGAAAATTGACCGGAAACCGCTAAACAAGTTCCCATGAACGCTGAAAGGTCAATACAAGCAAAAAGACACTACTTCGGTGCCAGCTCCCTCAGGTGACGGGCCACCGCAATCCACGCACCGATATAACCCAACAGCACCGCCCCTAGCAAGAGCGACAGACCGTCGGCGACAGGTACCCCCGCCAGGGCGAAATCGCTGCCGTAGAGGCCTGCCAGGCCCACCACCGCATCGTTCAACCAGTCCAGGCCGAAGGCCAGGACACCCCAGGACAAGATCCCCGCGCCGAAGCCATACAACGCGCCCATATAAAGGAAAGGACGTCGCACGTAGCTGTCTGTGCCGCCGACGAGTTTAATCACTTCGATCTCCGTGCGGCGGTTTTCAATATGAAGACGAATGGTATTGCCTATCACCAAAAGTAATGCAGAGACCAGCAGCACCGTCAGGCCGAAGACAAAACGATCGCCCAGCTTGAGGATCGCCGCCAATCGCTCGACCCAGACCAGGTCCAGCTGGGCCAACTGCACCTTGGGCATTTCCGCCAGGCGCTGGCGCAGGGCCTCCAGGGTGGTCTTGTCCACTTCCTGCGGCGTGACCAGGACCACGCCCGGCAGCGGGTTATGCGGCAGCTCGCGCAAGGCCTCGCCCAGCCCGGACTGCTGCTGGAACTCTTCCAGGGCCTTTTCCTTGCTGATGAATTCGGCATCCGCCACGCCCGGCAGGCCCTTGATCTGCTCGCTGAGGCTCTCGCCCTCGTTGGCCGATGCCCCCAGATCCAGGTACAGCGAGATCTGCGCCGCCCGCTGCCAAGAGCCGCCCAGGCGCTCGATGTTGTTGAGCAGCAGCGACAGGCCCATGGGCAGGCTCAAGGCCACGGCCATCACCAGGCAAGTGAAGAAACTGCCGATCGGCTGCTTGCCCAGGCGCCGCAGGCTGTCCAGCAGACTGGCGCGATGGCTTTCGATCCAGGCGTGCAGCAAAGTACCGAAGTCGGGACCATCGTCTTCGTCGCGTTTTTTCTTCGGCGGCGGTGCCTCGGAGGCCTTGGGCGCCACGCGCTCCGCCACTTTAGGGGTACGGGTGGCACTCATACGCCGGCCTCCCCATCGCCGATCAGGCGGCCACGTTGCAGGGTCAGCATGCGATGGCGCATGCGGGCAATCAGGGCCAGGTCGTGGCTGGCGATCAGCACGCTGGTGCCCAGACGGTTGATATCTTCGAATACGCCCATGATTTCCGCCGCAAGACGCGGGTCGAGGTTACCGGTGGGTTCATCCGCCAGCAGCAAGGCCGGACGGTGGACGATGGCGCGAGCGATGCCGACCCGCTGCTGCTGGCCGGTGGACAGGTCGCCCGGGTAGAGCTCGGCCTTGTCCGACAGGGCCACGCGTTCCAGGGCCGAGTCCACGCGCTTGGCGATCTCGGCCTTGGACAGGCCGAGGATCTGCAGCGGCAGGGCCACGTTGTTGAAGACCGTACGATCGAACAGCAGCTGGTGGTTCTGGAACACCACGCCGATCTGCCGGCGCAGGAACGGGATCTGCGCATTGCTGATCTGCCCCAGGTCCTGGCCGGCCAGCAGCAGTTTGCCCGAGGTCGGACGCTCCATGGCCAGCAGCAGGCGCAGCAGGGTGCTTTTACCGGCGCCGGAATGGCCGGTGACGAACAGGAATTCGCCGCGCCGGACGCGAAAGCTCAGCTCATGCAGGCCAACGTGACCATTGGGATAGCGCTTACCGACCTGTTCGAAACGAATCATGAACGCTCCCGCTCGGCAAACAGTGCCTGGACAAAGGGTTCTGCTTCAAAGGTGCGCAAGTCGTCGATGCCTTCGCCGACGCCGATGTAGCGGATCGGCAGGCCGAACTGCTTGGCCAGGGCGAAGATCACCCCGCCCTTGGCGGTGCCATCGAGCTTGGTCAGGGCCAGGCCAGTCAGCTCCACGGTCTGGTTGAACTGCTTGGCCTGGTTGATGGCGTTCTGGCCAGTACCGGCGTCCAGCACCAGCAGCACCTCATGGGGTGCGTCGGCATCCAGCTTGCCGATAACCCGACGAACCTTCTTCAGTTCTTCCATCAGGTTGTCCTTGGTGTGCAGGCGCCCCGCCGTATCGGCGATCAGCACGTCGATGCCACGGGCCTTGGCGGCCTGCACGGCGTCGAAGATCACCGAGGCCGAGTCGGCGCCCGTGTGCTGGGCGATCACCGGGATCTTGTTGCGCTCGCCCCAGACCTGCAACTGCTCCACCGCCGCGGCGCGGAAGGTGTCGCCAGCGGCCAGCATGACCTTCTTGCCTTCCAGCTGTAGCTTCTTGGCCAGCTTGCCGATGGTGGTGGTCTTGCCGGCGCCGTTGACGCCGACCACCAGGATCACGAACGGCTTGTTCTGCGCCACGACTTTCAGCGGCTGCTCCACCGGCTTGAGCATGCTCGCCAGCTCGGCTTGCAGCGAGGCGTACAGCGCGTCGGAGTCGGTGAGCTGCTTGCGCGCCACCTTCTGGGTCAGGTTCTGGATGATCACCGAAGTGGCCTCGACCCCGACGTCGGCGGTCAGCAGGCGGGTCTCCAGGTCCTCGAGCAGTTCGTCGTCGATGGCTTTCTTGCCCAGGAACAGGCTGGCCATGCCCTCGCCGATGCTGGCGCTGGTCTTGGACAGGCCTTGCTTGAGGCGGGCGAAGAAACCGACCTTGCTCTCCTCGTTGGGACGAACCGGCTCGACCCGTCTCTTTTACACATCTGTCGCAGCCGACGAAAAGGAGAAGGGAGGAGCCGGCGGGGGGACCGGCATCTAAAAAAAAAAAAAAAACAGTGCACCACGGAGTGGGCGAGGCC
>NZ_JBJJLO010000025.1:0-63767 GCF_046230915.1 Pseudomonas sp. KCJK8993 | reverse complement strand
TAGCGGTCTGTGCCCACCTGCCTATAAGGGGCATCAGGCTTCTGGATGGATTCGGGTTTACTCCGCTGACAGGTTGGACACCTCGGGTTAACTGATCGTTGATTGAGCCGTCATGAACCAAAAAATGCCGGTCAACGGTTTTTTCATCCGCGCCCTACCGATTTTTCACTCGCCGCCGTTCAGCCTCCACGCAAGCCTGCATACCAAGACAGGCCATCTCGAATGCGACCCTTGGAGCTCCCTACCGAATGAACAAACTTCCCCAGATCACCCTGGCCTTCTGGGTCATGAAAATCTGTGCGACGACCCTGGGCGAAACCGCCGGTGATTTGCTGTCGATGACCCTCGATGTCGGCTACGCCATCAGCTCGATGATCCTCATCAGCCTGTTCCTGCTGACGCTGGTCACCCAGCTGTTTTCCAAGGCCTACAACCCGGTGCTGTATTGGCTGGTGATTCTCTCCACCAGTACCGCGGGCACTACCATGTCCGATTTCATGGACCGCACCCTGGGCCTGGGCTACGCCAGCGGGTCGCTGATCCTGATCGCTATCTTGCTGGTGATCTTCGCCGCCTGGCGCATGAGCGGCGAGTCGTTGAACGTGAACCGGGTCCAGGGTTTTCGTGGCGAGCTGTTCTATTGGCTGGCGATCCTGTTTTCCAACACCCTGGGCACCGCGCTCGGTGATTTCCTGGCGGACGACTCGGGCCTGGGCTTTGCCGGTGGAGCGTTGCTGATCGGCTCGGCCATTGCCCTGGTAGTGGTGCTCAAGTATTGCACCAGGCTGTCGCCGGTCCTGCTGTTCTGGGTGGCGTTCGTGCTGACCCGGCCGTTCGGTGCGACCTTGGGCGATTTCCTGACCAAGTCCCATGAAAAGGGCGGGCTGGACTTCGGCACCGTCGGCTCGTCGGTGGTCTTGGCGGGAATCCTGCTGGTGCTGGTCGTCGGGGCCTGCTGGGCGCAGAAGCGCGACTCGCGCCAGGGCGCCGCGCAACTGTCTTGAGGCCTGGATGGGTCGAACCAAGCGCCCGGGCCTTGCACCCGGGCGCTTGGTCTTGTCAGTCGGTTTCGATCCGCGAGTGCTTGCCGGTGTCCTTCATGGTCGCGTAGACCAGCAACGAGCAGGCGATGCAGGCGGTGACGTACCAGTAGTAGCCGGTTTCCATGCCGATGCTCTTGAACCACAGGGCGATGTATTCCGCGGTACCGCCGAATAGCGAGACGGTCAGGGCATAGGGCAGGCCCACGCCCAGGGCGCGGATCTCGGTCGGGAACAGCTCGGCCTTCACCACCGCGTTGATCGAGGTGTAGCCACTGACGATGATCAGGGCCGCCATGATCAGGAAGAACGCGCCCCACCAGGTCTGGATGCTATGCAAGGTGCTGAGGATCGGCACCGTGAACAGGGTGCCGAGCACACCGAAGGCGATCAGGATCGGGCGTCGGCCGATCTTGTCCGACAGGCCGCCGATCACCGGTTGCAGGCACATGAACAGGAACAGGGTCGCCGCGGAAATGGTGGTGGAGTCGGAAATGCTCATGCCGACGGTGTTCACCAGGTACTTCTGCATGTAGGTGGTGTAGGTGTAGAAGGCCAGGGTGCCGCCCATGGTCAGGCCAACCACGGTCAGCAGTTCCTTGGGATGACGCAGCAGGGTGCGCATCAGGCTTTCCTTGGGTTTTTCCTTCTTCTTGGCGAAGGACTCGGTTTCCTCCATGCCACGGCGCAGGTACAGCGCCACCACGGCGCAGAGGGCGCCGATGGCGAACGGAATCCGCCAGCCCCAGGACTGCAATTCTTCGGTGGTCAGCAGGTTCTGCAGGACGATCAGCACCGCCAGGGCGATGAGCTGGCCGGAGATCAGGGTGACGTACTGGAAGCTGGAGAAGAAACCACGGCTTTGCTTGGTCGCCATCTCGCTGAGGTAGGTGGCCGAGGTGCCGTATTCACCGCCCACCGACAAGCCCTGCATCAGTCGCGCCAGCACCAGCAGGATCGGCGCGCCAACGCCGATGGTCTCGTAGCCCGGAGTCAGGGCGATGATCAGGGAGCCTGCGCACATCAGCAGCACCGAGGCCATCAAGGCGGCCTTGCGCCCCTTGCGGTCGGCGTAGAGCCCCATCAACCAGCCGCCGATCGGGCGCATCAGGAAGCCCACGGCGAAGATCGCGGCGGTATTGAGCAGTTGGGCAGTGGTGTCGCCCTTGGGGAAGAAGACCTTGGCGAAGTACAGCGAGAATGCGGCGTAGACGTACCAGTCGTACCACTCGACCATGTTGCCGATCGAGCCGCTGAAAATCGATTTCAAGCGGCTGGCGGTGGTCTTGTCCTGGGCGGGCACGGCGGCCGACCCGGCAGGCAGGGTATTGGAAATATCCATCACGAACCTTCTATTCATTGTTGTTGTGGAGTGCGCGCAAACGCAGCCTGCCAGGGCTATAGCAGGAGCTGTGCCAGGAGGCAGAAGCCCGGTCTAGAAGGGTCTTGATGAATCGATAAGCGGAAATCCGCTTATCGCGGGGAGGGCTATGAGCGGGAAATTGCCTAGGAAGGGGCGCCGCCAAGGGCCAGATGCATGCCTTGCGGCCCTCAGGATTTTCAACTGCCCTTGACGAACATTTCCCGGCTCAGGCCATGGCGCTGCATCTTTTCGTTCAGCGTGCGGCGCGGCAGTTGCAGTTCGTGGAGCACCGCCTTGATCTCGCCCTTGTGCCGGGCCAGGGCGGCACGCAGGCACTGGGCTTCGAAGGCCTCTTGCTGGGCGGCGAGGGATTGGCCGACGGCGAGCGGTTCGGCCTGCTGCTCTTGCAGCCCCAGCACTTGGCGCTCGGCGGCATTGGCCAGCTCGCGCACGTTGCCGGGCCAGTCATGGCTGAACAGGCGGGCCAGCTGTGGACCGTCCAGCGCCATCACCTGGCGGCCCAGGCGCTGTCCGGCCTGGCGGGCGAAATGCTCGTAGAGCAGGGGGATGTCCTCGCGGCGTTCGCGCAATGGCGGCAGGCGCAGTTCGGCAACGGTCAGGCGGTAGGCCAGGTCTTCGCGAAAACGCCCGGCCCGGGCCTCTTCCAGCAAGTCGGGCTTGGTGGCGGCGATGATCCGCAGGTCGACGCTGATGCTCTGGTTGGAGCCCAGGCGTTCGAGCTTCTGTTCCTGCAGCACCCGCAACAGCTTGACCTGCTGGGCCAGGGGCATGCTTTCGATCTCGTCGAGGAACAGGGTGCCGCCGTTGGCATATTCCAGCTTGCCGATGCGCTTGCCTTGGGCACCGGTGAAGGCGCCGCTTTCGTGGCCGAACAGCTCGGCCTCGAACAGTTGCTCGGGAATCGCCGCGCAATTGAGGGCGACGAAGGGCTTGTCGGCCCGCGGTCCGAAGTCATGCAGACAGCGGGCGATCAGCTCCTTGCCGCTACCGGTTTCGCCCCGCACCAGTACGTTCACCGGCAGCGGGGCCAGCTCCAGCACCTGGCGGCGCAGGGTCTGCAAGGCTTGGGAGACGCCGAGCAAGGTGGCGTCGAGCCTGGCGCGGCTATCGGCCTGCTGGTGCAGGCGGCGGTTCTCCAGCACCAGCCGGCGCTTGTCCAGGGCCCGGCGCAGGCAGCTGAGCAGGATGTCGGGGCTGAAGGGTTTTTCCAGGAAGTCATAGGCGCCATCGCGCATGGCCTCCACCGCCATCGGCACGTCGCCATGGCCGGTCAGGAGGATCACCGGCAGGTCCGGGTCCAGGCGCTGGATCTGGGCCAGCAGTTCCAGGCCGCTGATGCCGGGCATGCGCACATCGCTGAGGATCACCCCGGGAAAGTCCCGTGGCAGTCGCGCCAGGCATTCCTCGGCCCGGCTGAACAGTTGCACCTCGAAGCCCGACAGGCTCAGCCACTGCTCCACGGCGCTGCGGATGCTGGCTTCGTCGTCCACCACCAGCACGGAGTTCAGCATTGGATATGTGCCTCCAGGTCGATGGGCAGGCTCAGGGTGAACACTGCGCCCTGGTCCTGGTTGGCGACGCTCAGGCGGCCGCCCAGTTCATGGACGATGGCGTAGGATACAGCCAGCCCGAGCCCGAGGCCGTCGCCCACCGGCTTGGTGGTGAAGAACGGATCGAACACGCTCAGCAGATGCTCGTCGGCGATCCCGCCGCCGGTATCGGCCACGCGCAACTGCCAGAGCTGGTCCTCGGCCTCGAGGCTGATCTGCAGGTGTTTGTGGGGCTTGTCCAGCATGGCGTCCAGGGCGTTGCGCAGCAGGTTGATCAAGACCTGCTCCAGGCGGATGGCATCACCGCGGACCCAGGCGGGGCGAGCCACTTGCAGCATGACCTGGATGTTCTCCGTGCGCAGCCGTGCTTCGAGCAGTTGCAGGGACTGGTCCACCACCGCGGCCAGGTCCAGGCGTTCGCGCAGGCCGCTGGGGCTCTTGCGGGCGAAGGTCTTGAGGTGGCTGGTCAGGGCGGCCATGCGGGTCAGCATGTCGTCCAGCGGCCGCAGGGCCTTGTAGGCTTCGTCTACCCGGCCGTGCTCCAGCAGCAGTCGCAAGGTGGCCAACTGCATGCGCTGGGTGGTCAGGGGCTGGTTGATTTCATGGGCCAGGGCTGCGGACATCTGCCCCAGGGCCGCGAGCTTGGCCGATTGCACCAGGCCTTCCTGGGCGGTGCGCAGGTCGCGGGTGCGCTCCTCCACCAGTTGTTCCAGCTCCTGGCGATTGCGTTGGCGGATCTTGCCCAGGCGCCAGCGCTGGTTGAGGAATAGCAGCAGGAACACCAGGGCCAGCCAGGCGCCACCGGCGGCGAGGCCGGCGTTGCGGCTTTCCTCGAAGGCAGTGGGCGGCTTGCGCAGCAGGTGCAGGGTCCAGCCCTCGGCGGACAGCGGCAGGGATTCCCAGAGGTAATTGGTCGCGCCCTGGTCGTCCTGGACGCGGATCAACTGGCTGCCGTCGTCAATTTGCTGCAGCTGGGTATGTTGCAGGGGCACCAGCAGTTGCTTGTCGTACTGGCGGGTCAAGCGGATCTCTTCCAGGTCGTTGGCCGACAGCGGCTGCAGGTGGCGGTAGCGCCAGCCCGGCTGGTTGGCGATGAACACGATGCCGCGGGCATCGGTTACCAGCAGGGTATCGCTGCCCTGGCTCCATTCATGTTCCAGCTCGGGAAACTCCAGCTTGACCACCATGGCCCCGAGGAACTCGTCGTTGTCGGCCTTGACCGCGCTGGAGAGGAAATACCCGGGGATGCCGCTGGTCACGCCGATGGCATAGAAGCGCCCGCTGCCCTGGCTGCGGGTCTGCTTGAAGTAGGGACGGAAACCGTAGTTGTGGCCGACGTAGCTGCTGGGCAGGCGCCAGTTGCTGGCGGCCACGGCCAGGCCGTCATGGTTGAGCAGTTCCAGGGTCGAGGAACGGGCGGCGCCGTTGATCTTCTCCAGCTTGCGGTTCAGCGCGTCCTGGGTTTCGGGCGTCACCGGTCCCTGGAGTGCCGCGCGCAACTCCGGGTCCAGGGCCAGCACCGCCGGCAGTGCCCGATAACGTTCGATCAGGGTGTGCAGGGAGTTGGCATACAGTCCCAATTGCTCATTGGCACGTGCGGCTTCCTCCACCAGGGTCTGGCGTTCGGCGTGGCGCATGGCCAGGCCGGCGCTGACGACGGTGCCAGCGATAATCACCAGGATGTAGAGCGTCAGGCGAAGGGAGCGTGAGATCTGGGCCATGGGTCGGGGCAGGCTGCAAGGGGGGCGGGAACGATAGCATGAGCGCCGGGTGGAACGTTGATCGCGGACAGTGTCGGCAAGGGGCGCGGCACAAAAAAGCGGCGGGCCGTTGGATCAACAGCGCCGCCGCTCTAGCCAGGCCGGGAAGGCTTATTGCACTTCTACTGCCAGGCTGTCACTGATCTTTTTCTGCCAGATGGCGGGACCGGTGATATGTACCGACTCGCCCTTGCTGTCCACGGCGACGGTGACGGGCATGTCCTTGACCTCGAACTCGTAGATCGCTTCCATGCCCAGCTCGGCGAAGGCCAGGACCTTGGATTTCTTGATCGCCTGGGCCACCAGGTAGGCGGCGCCACCGACGGCCATCAGGTACACGGCCTTGCTGTCCTTGATCGCGTCGATGGCGGTCGGGCCGCGCTCGGACTTGCCGATCATGCCCAGCAGGCCGGTTTGCTCGAGGATCTGGCGGGTGAACTTGTCCATGCGGGTGGCGGTGGTCGGACCGGCTGGGCCCACCACTTCGTCACCGACCGGATCCACCGGGCCGACGTAGTAGATGAAGCGACCCTTGAGGTCCACCGGTAGCTGTTCGCCACGGTTGAGCATCTCGACCATGCGCTTGTGCGCGGCATCGCGGCCGGTGAGCATCTTGCCGTTGAGCAGGACGGTCTCGCCCGGCTTCCAGCTTTGCACTTCTTCCGGAGTCAGGGTGTCGAGGTTGACGCGACGGGCCGATGGGCCGGCTTCCCAGACGATTTCCGGGTAGGCGTCCAGAGGCGGCGCCTCCAGGGCGGCCGGGCCCGAGCCGTCGAGCACGAAGTGCGCGTGGCGGGTGGCGGCGCAGTTGGGGATCATGCACACCGGCAGCGAAGCGGCGTGGGTCGGGTAGTCCATGATCTTCACGTCGAGCACGGTGGTCAGGCCACCCAGGCCCTGGGCGCCGATGCCCAGCTGGTTGACCTTCTCGAACAGCTCCAGGCGCAGTTCCTCGATGCGGTTCTGCGGGCCACGGGCCTTGAGTTCATGGATGTCGATGGATTCCATCAACACTTCCTTGGCCATCACCGCGGCCTTCTCGGCGGTACCGCCGATGCCGATGCCGAGCATGCCGGGCGGGCACCAGCCGGCGCCCATGGTCGGCACGGTCTTGAGGACCCAGTCGACGATCGAGTCGGACGGGTTGAGCATGGCCATCTTCGATTTGTTCTCGGAGCCGCCGCCCTTGGCTGCCACGTCCACTTCCACGGTGTTGCCGGGAACGATGGAGTAGTGGATCACCGCCGGGGTGTTGTCCTTGGTGTTCTTGCGGGCACCGGCCGGGTCGGCCAGGATCGAGGCGCGCAAGACGTTTTCCGGCAGGTTGTAGGCGCGACGCACGCCCTCGTTGATCATGTCGTCCAGGCTCATGGTGGCGCCGTCCCAGCGTACGTCCATGCCTACGCGCACGAATACGGTGACGATGCCGGTGTCCTGGCAGATCGGCCGGTGGCCGGTGGCGCACATGCGCGAGTTGATCAGGATCTGTGCCATGGAGTCGCGGGCCGCTGGCGATTCTTCGCGCAGGTAGGCCTCGTGCATCGCCTGGATGAAGTCCACGGGGTGGTAGTAGGAAATGAACTGCAGGGCGTCGGCAACGCTCTGAATCAGGTCGTCTTGCTTGATCACGGTCATGAGTCGCGCTCCTCTAAAAGACGGGAACATTTAATAAGGTGACTGCAGCTTGGGTGGATCGGTCGGTTGCAGGCACCTTCCGGGTCATGTACGAAAACGGCCTGCGCGCTGACCCTGCGGCGTTGAAAACAGGCGAGGCGAGTTGTCGTGCAGAACCTTAGGCACGCCGGACAGGCAACTGGCGCGACACTAAAAAGGCGCGGCAGTATACCGCGCCTGTGGGCTGGGCACACCCGCCAGGCAGGCAAACGAAAGTCGCCTGGCGCACGGGCACTGTTCTTGCCTTTGGGGCGTGATGACCGCTCGGAGGACTGCCGGAAATTTGCATAGTCATTTGCCGGGCGCGGCACTAAAGTGGCGAGTGGCCTGCAGAGTAGGAAACTCTAGAGCCTCTTTATCTCACGGTGAGTCAACGATTGACCCATAAAGCCATCCAGAGCTTGTTATTCAAGCGCTTCACCATCGCTGCGGGCACCTACGGACTGATCCTGCTGCTGTTCTGGCTGGCCGTTCTCACGGGACACTACCGGGCATCCACCGGCAGTGCGCTGTTGGGCACGGCCCTGGTCCTGGCCAGCCAGGGATTGCTGTGCTGGGTATTCCTCAGCGGGCGCAACCTGCGCCTGGCCGATCCCAGCCTGACCGAGGTCCAGGTGGTCCTGGGCATCGCCTGGCAGACCTGGCTGGTCGCCTTGCTCGACCAGGCCCGGGGCGCCTTCCTGGTGTTCTATGTGCTGCCGCTGCTGTTCGGCCTGTTCCATTTGTCGAGCCGGGCCTACCTGCGTTGCGCGGCGCTGATCTTCTTCTGCTTTGCCGGGGTCAATCTCTGGGACGGCTATCACTTTGCCCTCGACGACCCGCAACTGGCGGCGCTGCAGGTCTGCGTACTGCTGGTGATGCTGGTGTGGTTGTGCCTGTACGCCGCCTATGTCCAGGCCTCGCGCTCACGGATGCGCCAGCGCCGGTTCGCCTTGCAGGCCCACCAGGACACCCTGCGCGGCATGATGCGCCAGCTCGAGGACCTGGTGGCCACCGACGAACTGACCGGCTTGTTCAACCGCCGGCACTTCCTGCGTCTCGCCGGCCGTGAGCTACAGGCCATGGACCGGCAGCAGGTCCACGGGCTGGCGCTGATCGACCTGGATCATTTCAAGCGCATCAACGACATCCATGGCCATGCGGCGGGCGACCAGGTGCTGCAGGCGTTTTCCGCGGTGGCCACCGCCTGCCTGCGGGACGGCGATGTGCTGGCGCGTTATGGCGGCGAAGAGTTCGTGGTGCTGCTGCCCGAATGCGATGCCGAGCGCCTGACTTCCTGTTGCGAGCGCCTGCGCCTGGCCTTCATGCAAGTGCAACTGGTGGGCCTGGACATCCCCGATCTCAGCCTGTCGGCAGGCATGACCCTGTTGCGGGCCGGCGACGAGCTGGATAACGGCTTGCAGCGCGCCGACCAGGCGCTGTATCGGGCCAAGCGCGATGGGCGCAATCGCTGCTGTGCAGCCTGGGAAACACTCGATGCCTGAATTGACCGTGGGCGACCTGCGCTGGCAGGTGGCGCCTGGCAGTAATCTGCTGGATGCGTTGAACCAGGCCGGGGTGGCCGTACCCTACAGCTGTCGGGCCGGGAGCTGCCATGCCTGCCTGGTGCACTGCGTCCAGGGCTTGCCCGCCGACAGCCGGCCCGATGCCTTGAGCAACCAGCAGCGGCAGCTGGGCTGGCGCCTGGCCTGCCAATGCCAGGTGATAGAGGACCTTCAGGTGGAGACCTTCGATCCTTTGCGGGACGGCTTGCCTGCCACCGTCATAGGTATCGATTGGCTGTCCACCACGGTCCTGCGCCTGCGCTTGCAACCCGGGCGGCCGCTGCGCTACCAGGCCGGCCAGCACCTGGTGCTGTGGACCGCCAGCCGGATCGCCCGGCCATACTCCCTGGCCAGCCTGCCCGAGGATGACCGCTTCCTGGAGTTCCATCTCGATTGCCGTCATCCGGGGCAGTTCAGCGACGCGGCCCGCCAGTTGCAAGTGGGCGATCCGCTGCGCCTGGGGGAGTTGCGCGGCGGCGCCCTGCATTACGATCCGGACTGGCAGCAGCGGCCGCTCTGGCTGCTGGCCGCGGGAACCGGCCTGGCACCGTTGTTCGGGGTGCTGCGCGAGGCCTTGCGCCAGGATCACCAGGGCCCCATCCGGGTCATTCACGTGGCCCATGATGCGAGCGAGCACTACCTGGCCAAACCCCTGGCGGCACTGGCGGCCAACCGCCCCCAACTGACCGTGGAGCTACTGGAGGGGGCGCAGCTGGCGTCGTTCCTGGCGCAATTGCGGCTTGTTTCCCGGCAAACCCAGGCCTTACTCTGCGGTCACCCTGACAGTGTCGAAGCCTTCGCCAGGCGCCTCTACCTGGCTGGGTTGCCGCGCAACCAACTGCTGGCCGATGTGTTCCTGCCCCGTGGTTGAGTGCTGATTTCCCCAGAGCGAGATCCCCATGACCGATGCCATCGAGCTGCAACGCGAGGGCGGGCTGCTGACCCTGCGCCTGAACCGCCCCGACAAGAAGAATGCCCTGACCCGCGCCATGTACAGCCGCCTGGCCGAGGTCCTGGTCGAGGCCGATGCCGACCCTGAAATCAACGCGCTGCTGATCTGCGGAAGCAACGAGTGCTTCACTGCCGGCAATGACATCGCCGACTTTCTCCAGCAACCGCCTACCGACCTGGATAGCCCGGTGTTCCACTTCATGCGCAGCCTGCTGGAGTGCCGCAAGCCGGTGGTGGCAGCGGTGGCCGGCCCGGCGGTGGGCATCGGCACCACATTGCTGCTGCATTGCGATCTGGTCTACGTCAGTCGTGACGCGCGCCTGCGCATGCCGTTCGTCAACCTCGGGTTGTGTCCGGAGTTCGGCTCGAGCCTGATCCTGCCGCGGCTGTTGGGCCAGGCCAGGGCCGCCGAGCTGCTGTTGCTGGGCGAGGGTTTTTCCGGTGAGCAGGCAGCCGCCTGGGGCGTCGCCACCGCTGCCTTGGAAAGCGGCGCGGCGACCCTGGCCAAGGCCCGGGAAGCGGCTTTGCGTTTCAGCCAGCTGGCGCCGGGAGCTGTGCAGGTCAGCAAGCAACTGATGAAGGCCGCGGATCGTGAGCTGCTGCGCCGGGTCATCGAGGAGGAGGGCAAGCTGTTCACCCAGCGCCTGCGTTCACCGGAAGCGATCGCCGCCTTGTCCGGGTTCCTCGCCAAGAGCTGAGGAACGGAACTGGCGCTACGCGAAAAAAAACGTGCGCACATGAAAAAGCCCCGGCGTGTTCACGCCGGGGCTTTTTTGTCTCGCGCGGAGCCTGAGTCAGACTACCGGATCGCCAACGTGCAGGATCTTCATGCCGTTGGTGCCACCGGTGGTGTGGTAGCTATCGCCCTTGGTGAGGATCACCCAGTCGCCTTTTTCCACGACGCCACGCTTGAGCAACTCGTCGATGGCGGCCTGGCTGACCTGCTCCGGCGGCAGCGATGCCGGGTCGAACGGAATGGTGTAGACGCCACGGAACATGGCGGCCCGGGCCTGGGTCTCGCGATGCGGGGAGTAGGCGTAGATCGGTACCGAGGAGCGGATCCGCGACATGATCAACGGGGTGTAGCCGCTCTCGGTCAGGGCGATGATCGCCTTCACGCCGGGGAAGTGGTTGGCGGTGTACATGGCAGCCAGGGCGATGCTCTGGTCGCAGCTTTCGAACACGTTGCCCATGCGGTGGCTGGAGGTCTTGCTGGTCGGGTGCTTTTCCGCACCGACGCAGACCCGCGCCATGGCCTGGACCGCTTCGAGCGGGTAGGAACCGGCGGCGCTTTCCGCCGAAAGCATGACCGCGTCGGTGTAGTCGAGCACGGCGTTGGCCACGTCGGATACTTCGGCACGGGTCGGCATCGGGTTCTGGATCATCGACTCCATCATCTGGGTCGCCACGATCACCGCCTTGTTGTGACGGCGGGCGTGCAGGATGATTTTCTTCTGGATGCCCACCAGCTCGGCATCGCCGATTTCCACGCCCAGGTCGCCACGGGCGACCATCACTGCATCGCTGGCCTTGATCAGGCCATCGAGGGTCTCGTCGTCGGCCACGGCTTCGGCGCGCTCGATCTTGGCCACCAGCCAGGCTGTAGCGCCGGCTTCGTCGCGCAGCTGGCGTGCATATTCCATGTCGGAGGCATCACGGGGGAAGGACACGGCCAGGTAGTCGACCTGCATCTCGGCCGCCAGCTTGATGTCGGCCTTGTCCTTGTCGGTCAGGGCCGGGGCGGTCAGGCCTCCGCCGCGCCGGTTGATGCCCTTGTGGTCCGACAGCGGACCGCCGACGGTCACCACGCAATGCAGTTCGGTGGCGGTGGCGGTTTCCACGCGCATCACCACGCGGCCGTCGTCCAGCAGCAGTTCGTCGCCGACGCCACAGTCCTTGACCAGGTCCGGATAGTCGATGCCGACGATTTCCTGGGTGCCTTCGGTCAGCGGGTGACTGGTGGAGAAGATGAACTTGTCACCGATCTTCAATTCGATGCGCTTGTTGGTGAACTTGGCGATGCGGATCTTCGGGCCCTGCAGGTCGCCCAGGATCGCCACGAAGCGTCCATGCTTGGCGGCCAGGTCGCGGACCAGTTGGGCGCGGGCCTTGTGCTCGGCGGGAGTACCGTGGGAGAAGTTCAGACGTGCGACATCCACGCCTGCGAGAATCAGTTGTTCGAGAACTTCCGGCGAGTTACTGGCCGGGCCAAGGGTGGCGACGATTTTGGTACGACGAACGGACATGCACGGACTCCTGAATTCAAGCGCAACGAGAGGCTACTATGCTCCGAAGTTGTAGTCATTGTTCGTTTGCACTACTTAAAGGCTTTGTTTGTTTGCAGCGACAACCTTGAAGATTTTCGCCAATGAGTCGATACACTGCACAAGACAGGAGATACCCCATGCGATTCGTACTCATTGCTGCCCTGGCCGTCAGTGTTGTCGGCTGTACCCGCTGGTCCATGGACCACCATCTGAACAACGCCTACCGCGCCTATGACGCCGGCAGTTGCGAGCGAGTGATGCTCGAGCTGAGCCAGGTCGATCGCGCCAGCCGTGCGCGGCGCTATATCCAGCCGGAAGTGTCGATGCTGCGTGGCCAATGCCTGGAGCGCCAGAAGCTGTTCGTCGACGCTGCCCAGACCTACCAGTTCATCATCACCCAGTACCCCACCAGCGAATATGCCTACCGTGCCCGGGCGCGCCTGGACACCTTGCAGCAACTGGGGCACTACCCAGCCAACGGTGCTGCCCAGGTTCGTCGCACCGCCTTGTGAGATCCTCTTGGGGCATTGCCATCGCCCCGGGTGCTTGAGCTAACATTCGCACATGCGGCCCTGCAGATGTAGCTTCTGCAGGTGCGGTTCGAAGACTGCCCCCCGATCTTCTCCGGGGGCGGGGGCATGGAGCCCTATGGCGACGTTGCTCGCCTAGCTGGCCGGGAGGGCGAGCCAGTATCGGGCCGTTCCGAAGCACTAGCGCGGTCATGCTTAATGGCCTTTGCATAGCGATACCCAGCATGTTCACGGAACGTCGGATCGAACGGCAGCAGCTGCCGTCTTTTTTAAAGGTCTTCAACCGGTTCACCGACCAGCCCGTCGGGTTCCTCGGCAATCTCTCGGCCGATGGGCTGATGCTGATCAGCCAATTGCCGATGTTGGTCGGTGGCGAGTTCGAATTGCGGGTCAAGGTGCCCGCGGGCGAAGGCCAGTTGCAATTGGTGGATTTCAGCGCCCGTTGCCTCTGGTGCCACGAGGACCTCACGCCGCATCACTACGACAGTGGCTTCAGCCTGCAGCGTGCTTCACCGGAGCTGGCCGAGCTGGAGCAGGCCCTGCGGCATTACTTCAGCTTCTACCCATTGCAGGCCTCGGCCTGATTCCCCGGGCAGCCGCTACAGGCTGCCTGCTTTCTTCCAGTTCAGATAACGGCTTACCAGCTCGGCGCCCAATTCTCCCGGGCGGACGTCGAGCAGGCTGATGCCGTGGGCGCCCAGGCGCTCGTGGAGCTCGGCGCGGCTGTTGAGGTAGTGGACCGTGGCGCTGTAGGTCAGCGCCTCGGAGAGGGTCTGCACCGGCGTCTGACGCACCTGGTCGAGCACTTCTTCGCGCAGGCTGGCCACCAGCACCCGATGCTGGCGCCCGATGCGCTTGACCGCCGTGAGCAGTTCCTGGTCGTCCTCGTCCCGCAGGTTGGTGACCAGCACCACCAGCGCGCGGCGCTTCTGCCGGGCCAGCAGCTCGCTGGCGGCGGCCTGGTAGTCGGCGGGGCGCTGGCTGCTCTGCAGGTCGTAGACGCCGTTGAGCAACACGCTGAGCTGGGCCGGTCCCTTGACCGGTGCCAGGTAGCGTGACGGATTGGCGGCGAAGCTGCACAAGCCCACTGCATCTCCCTGGCGCAGGGCCACGTAGCTCAGCAGCAGGCAGGCGTTGAGGGCGTGGTCGAAGTGCGCCAGCTCATCGTCCTGGCTGCGCATGCGGCGTCCGCCATCGAGCATGAAGATGATCTGCTGGTCGCGTTCATCCTGGTATTCCCGGGCGATTGGCGTGCGTTGGCGAGCGGTGGCCTTCCAGTCGATCTGGCGCAGGCTGTCGCCCTCGCGAAATTCCCGTAGCTGGTTGAACTCCAGGCCCAGGCCCCGGCGTTGCCGCTGGCGTACCCCGAGCTGGCTGAGCCAGTTGTCCACCGCCAGCAACTGGCCGCCGTAGAGGCGGGCGAAGTCCGGGTAGACCCGAGTGCTGTCCTGGGTCGCCACCAGGTGCCGGATTTGCCACAGGCCGAGGGGGCTGGGCAAGCTGACGGCGCACCGCTCGAAATCGAAGCGGCCCCGCAGCAATGGGCGCACGTTGTAGCTCACGCGGCTGGCGTGGCCGGGCTCGAGGCTGGCCAACTGCGGCAGGTGCTCGAAAGCCAGGCCCTGGGGCGGATGATCGAACAACTGCACATCCAGCGCCTGCCCGTAAGCGTGGCGGATCTCCAGTTGCACTTCGCTCCAGCGTCCCAGGGGCAGGCTGCCGGGCAGATGCCGGCGTACCTGCGGCGCAGGCAGGCGCCAGGCGCGCAGGGCGTCGAGCAAGGCCAGCAACGACAGCGCCAGCACCAGGCCCCAGGCGATCGAGTCCAGGCGCGGGGCGATCTCCACGCCCAGGGCCCGGACTGTTCCGAGAACGGTACCCAGGCCTGCCAGGACGCCGAGCCAGATCAGCAGCAGACGGGTCGGTTTCATCGCCGTTGGTCGCTCACAGGCGCGGTGCCGGAATTTGCTCGAGCATCTGCCGGAGCACCTGTTCCACCGACAGGCCCTCGATGTCCAGTTCCGGGGCGACACGCACCCGATGGCGCAATACGGCCATGGCGCAGCCCTTGATGTCGTCGGGAATCACGAAGTCGCCACCGCGCAGCAACGCCCTGGCCCGACCGCCACGTACCAGGGCGATGGACGCCCGCGGGCCGGCGCCGAGGGTCAGGCCCGGCCAACTGCGGGTAGCCCGGGCCAGGCGCACGGCGTAGTCGAGGACCTGGTCGTCCAGCGGCAGTTCGCTGGCGATGCGTTGCAGCTCCTGTACATCCTCGGCCTGCAGCACGGTGCGCAGGGGCTGTACATCGAGCATGTCGGCGCGGGTCGAGCGCGCCACCTGGCGGACCATTTCCAGCTCCTGGGCGGTGTCCGGGTAGTCCATGCGCAGCTTGAGCATGAAGCGATCCAGCTCGGCCTCGGGCAGCGGATAAGTCCCCTCCTGCTCGATGGGGTTCTGGGTGGCCAGGACCATGAACGGCTGGGCGATGGGCAGCGCCCGGCCTTCGAGGGTCACCTGGCGTTCCTGCATGGCTTCCAGGAGGGCGGCCTGGGTCTTGGCGGGCGCGCGGTTGATCTCGTCGGCCAGCAGCAGGTTGGTGAACAGCGGCCCCTTGCGCAGTTTGAATTGTTCGCTGGCAAGGTCATACACCGCATGGCCGGTGACGTCGCTGGGCATCAGGTCAGGGGTGAACTGGATGCGCGCGAAATCACCGTCGAAACAGCGGGCCAGGGCACGTACCAGCAGGGTCTTGCCCAGGCCTGGGACGCCCTCGAGCAGCACGTGGCCCCCGGCGATCAGCGCCGTCAGCACATCGTCGATCACCGCGTGCTGGCCGATCACGGCCTTCTGCAGTTCCTGGCGCACGGCCTGGGCCAACTGGCTGGCCCGTTGCCGCTGCTGGGCCGCTGCGGCCAGGGATGGCTCGGCGCAGGCAAGTGGTTCCGCGGATTGTTCACTCATCGATTAGGCAACCTTACTGACGGTTAGTTATTAGCGCCCGTGACACAGGCGCATAACCAAAATTTCTCGCGCTTGTGTCCTACAGGCCGGCTTGGAGGCTGACAAGCCATGCGCATTCTATCCATGCAGTCAGCGTGATTGCATCAAAGCCTGCCATCCTGGTCTTGATTACAGGGAACTGCTCGCATCAGCGCTTTTGATCGAGACGAGTTTTCGATCTTGGCATGCGACGCGACGACTTCCTGGTTGTCGGCAGGAGAACCGGATAAGTTTCGGAAGCCTGAAGCAGCCTATTACGCCGCGGCTGCGATAATGGATGTCACCATCCATGTCGGCAGAGTCAATCCAGCTGGTTAGCAGACCTTGTCGTAGCGTCATGCCACAAACTTGATATTAAAGGGGTTAATTCGAGAATGTCTTTTATCTCCTTGTTTTCAAAGGTGTTGGTTGTATTGAAGCGGTAGGAGGCAGAAAAGAAGAGGTTGTCGTCTTCTGTTGCGCTATAGGTGTTTTTTCTATATCGCTCGCTGGTTCTTCCGAAGTGTATGTTTCTGGCGAGCAGTTCTTCAAGGTGGACTGCTCGGTCCCTTGTTCCTGTCTCGTTTGCCAACGAGTTGTTCAAGATGATGTATCGATTGATTAGCATGTTTCTTAGGTTGATGGTTTTTCTGATCGAGGTGTGCAGGTCGATATCTAGTTCTTGCTGAATGACGTCGATGATGTTGAAAGCCCTGCTGTCGCTGGTGTGTTCTTTTTCGTAGGAGTAAAGATCGTTGTCGATGCCCGCAGCAAGGAATATGCAGTTCTTCATTTTTATAAATTCATTTTTCGTTTCAATCGTTTCGTTAATCGAGACGCTATTGAGTGCAAGAAAGAGTGAATAAAAGACTTGCGCGCCAAAACTTGAGGCCCTAATTGCGCAGTATGTATTAAGAGGGATGCCCGCTTTTGCCTGATCACTGCATATCTCCCAGATGAATCCGGACATTTGATTGCTCACGGCGTGCATCAGGTGTATGTGGTTCTTGGCGGGTAGTTGCTGCATGAATCTTTGCCTTATGTCGATAAAAGATTTTATCGCGGGATGCTGGTCATCCAGTCTTGGGTTTTGCTCGTGATCGAACTCGCATATAAATTTAATGGTGCTGAGAATTCCGATCGTGCGGTCGGTCGTGTTAGTGGATGCGCTGTTTTCAATTATATCGTCTATGACCAATATCCATGATGCCAAGTCAAAGACGACATTGATGAACTTGTTGTCGATATTGGGGTGTATGAGGCGTATGTACTGCGAAGCGGTGTGTGCGACGGTCTCGGCAAACCTGGCGTCTTCGATGAGCTGCATTTTCTTTAACCATAAGGTATTTCCAAGCAGGTCGCTTTTTTGAGAGTGCTGGGGCTTGAAGTCGAAAGGGAGAAAGAGCTGAGTGTTGTCATCAGTCATGCTATTCATTTAGAGCAGCCACCTTTCAATCATGGTTATCGGTGATTGAATTAATGATGAAGTGTTGGGGTTTCTGTCGTCGGATTTTGGATCGGCGCTGGAGACGCTAACGGGACTGGGTGGATGGTTGAAGTAAGTTGAACTCCTGTTTGTCATTTCAAGAATTCGACTTGCCGTGTGGGAATGTTTTCCAGCAATACTTCCCATTGGTGATGCTCTTCGCCTGAGTATTTCTATAAGCGTTGGTAAATGACTTTTTATAATTCTCTGCTTTTCAACCTGGTGTTGCGTGATGGCGAAGGGGAGTTGGAAAGAGGAAGGGAACGCTGGTATTCGTCAGATTTGGGAGCCACTAAATAACAGAGCCTCGATCGATTATTCAGAGGCTCAATAGTTTCTAGCACATCCAGCGACAGTGATTGGTTCTTTTGGCTATATCAGGAGGTTGCGATGTTCCAGCCTGGCCTAGGCTCATTTAGTACCTATGCCTCATCAATTGTTATGGTCTCTCGCAGACTAAGGCTGCCCTAGGATATTGCCATGACAGTGGCCAGCTTGTTGGCTTGAGCGAATCAAGGGGAGGGGATGGCTCTATGCGCGATGGCAGGAGTTTGTGCCTTGGATGTTGAATGACCCACACATGAGCCATGCAGGTGAACTGTTTATCAAGAGTCCTGCGCGATAGACCAGGCTTGCAGTTGCAGGAAGAACTCATACTGCCGCCCACACGCCTATCGGATCACAAGGCATTCCTGAGTGTCTGCAGGCGGGCGACCTGGTGACTGAAATCGGTACTGGACAGGCGTGGCCCGGATAGAGGTTGCAGTACCTGCCTGACCGCCTCCACGGGTTGTTGGCTGAGCAGGGCGAGCACTTCCCACTGGGCTTCGGGCTCGAGTTGTTCGAAGCCAGGGTGCCGGCGCCGGGCCCGGCGCCGTATATCCAGTTGCAGGGCGTGCAACAAGGGGCCCTGGCCACCATGACGGAGAATGAAACCGGCACTGGCGCGCAGGTGCTCGAGCAACTGGCGCCGGGCCTTGGGCGGCGGTGCCAGCAACGGTCCCTGGCGGAAGCCGGCGTGCCACAGCCACAGGACGACGAGCAGGCCGAGGGCTACCAGCGCCTGGGGGAAGTTCTTCCACAACAGCTGCCAGAGATTCGGATGGTCGGTATCGAACAGCAACGTCACTGCGGTATCGGCGTTCAGGTACCACAACAGCCACGCGTTGTCGTAGCGACTGATGGCCGGGCTCTTCCAGATATCGGCGTCGGTCAGCACGGTGATGCTGCCCTTGCCGTACTCGAACTGGAGCATGTGGGTGGCTACGCCGCTGCTGGCCCAGGACTGCGCCAGGCCTTGTGGGTCCTCGAGGTGGTAGGCGTTATCGAAACTGATGTAGGCCGGGGCCCGTTCGCCTTCGACATGGACCTTGGTCAGCTTCGGATAGGCGTCGTCCACTTCCGGCTCGGGTGGTTCCTCGAGGTCCTCGCTCATCATCTGCTGCACCTGGACCCGGTCCAGCAGCAGGTCGCCGCTTTGCTCGGTCTCCTCGTCCCACAGTGCTTCGGCGACGAACACCAGGTGCCCGCCGGCGCGGGCCCAGTCCAGGACCTGGTCGGCCTGGTGCGGGCTCATGTTCGAACGGTCGCCGAGCATCAGCAGGCTATTGCCGGCAGGCTTGAGGGTCGTCAGCACCTCCAGGCCATTGGCGTGTTCCACCTTGAGGCCGCGTTCGCGCAGGAACATCTGCGCCGCCAGGTAGGGGTTGGCCAGGGCTTCCGGCGACGGACCGTGATCCACCAGCTCCTGGTAGGGCGTGGCATGGCGATAGAGGTAGTAGCCGGCGGTGCCGAGCACCAGGAGCACCAGCAGGGCGAGGATGCCCCATACGGTACGGCTCATGATGTGGCTCCTGGGCCAAAGAGCTGGCGCCAGCCATCGCACAGGCGTGGTTGCGCCTCGGTGCCTGGGACCTGGTGCCCGTAGGCCATGTTCTGCCAATGCCGGGTCAGTTCGATGCTGAAGCTCTCCAATTGGGGGTGCCGCAGGGCCTTGATCCGTTCCAGTACCTGGCCTTCGGTGTCGCCGACGTCCAGAGACAGGTGGAAGTCTTCCAGCAGGCGGCTGAGCAGGGCCCGGTAGAGCAGGCCCAGGGCTTCGCGCGGTTGGCTTGGCCAGAGCGCGGCGGCATGGGCCGCGACATCATCCGGCAAGGTCTGGCTGCCGACCTCCAGGCCGAACAGTTGCTGGGGCATGGCCGGCGGACGCTTCTTGCGTGGCCGCGGGCGCCAGCCGACGAAAGTGCGCAACCCGTCGCGATACCGCCACAGCAACCAGGCCAGCGCTCCCAGCAGCAGCCCCCAGAGCAATATCTCCAGGCCCTTGCCCAGGGCGTTGAAGTTGCTCTTGCCCAGGCCTTCCAGCAGATCCTTGAGCCAACCCGGTGGCTTGCCCTTGGTGTCCTTTTTCTGTGGCTGCTCTTCGCCGAAGCGATAGCGGGTCACCGATTCCTGATTCTTGAACGGTGGCTTTTCCAGGATGCCCTTGATGCTGTCTTGCGCCGCCTTGCTGGTCAGCGGCTGTTGCAGCAGGCGCGGACTCTCGGGGTCGGCCACGGCCTGCCTGGCATTGCTGGTGGGGGCGGCCCAGAGCGACTGGCTGGGTGCCAGCCACAGCGCGCCCAGTACCAGCAGCAAGGCGCTGGCACCGGCCAGGCGCTGGCGCAGGCGGCGGAACACCAGTTCGATGTCCCAGGCTTCCAGCTCGGTGCGGCGGTTGAGGTACAGGCTGAAGCCGCAGGCTACGTAGAGCGGCTCCCAGACCACCAGCACCAGGGCATAGAAGGCGTTGGTCAGGTGTTCCAACCATAACCAGTCCTGCTGGGTGGCGACGATCAGGGTCTGCCAGTTCCAGTCCAGTTCCACTTGCTGCGGCAACAGCAAGTAGAACAACGCCATCAGGCCGATCCACAGCGCGCTTTCCAGGTGCACCCCGATTACTGTCAGCCAGCGTGCGGCCCCGGCATTGCGCTGCAGCAAGACCCCCAGGCGTTGCTGGCGGGCATCGCCGCTCAGCCCCTCGAGTTGCATTACCGGCATCAGGAAGCTGCGGCTCATGCTCAAGCGGCGCCAGGTCAGGCTGGCCAGCAGTTGCGGCTTGAGCAGGCGTGGCCATTGCCGCAAAGCCTGGCCCAGGCTCGGGGTATCGCCGAACAGCGCCTTGGACAGGATGAACAGCGGCAGGCGCTCGAAGGCCGGCTTCAGCCACCAGAACAATAGCAATGCCAGGGATGGCCACTCCCAGAGCAACAGGCTCAGCAGGGCGAATACCGGCAAGCTGACGATGGCCCAGCTGGTCATCAACAAGCCCCGGTGGCGCTGGCCCAGGAGCAGGCCCAGATCCATGGCTTCCCAGGCGTTGCGCGGGCGGATCACCACGCTGGCATCACTCAGGCGCATGGGGGACTCTTCCGGCAAGGGTCAGGTAGGACAGGACCAGGGCCCACAGCGCCGCGCCGACGCTGTACTTGACCCAGGGCGTGGGCCAGGTCATCGAGGACCAGTAGGCCTCGATGAAGGCTGCGATCAACAGGAAGACGATCACCCCATAGACCAATTGCACGCTGATTCGCGCCGCTTGCAACAGGGCTTCGCCTCGAGACAGGCGACCAGGGGCGATCAGCGCCCAGCCCAGCTTCAGGCCTGCCGCACCGGACAGGGCGATGGCCGTGAGCTCGAAGGCGCCATGGCCGATGACGAAAGGCCAGAAGGTCTGGCCGAAGCCGATTTGGGTCAGGTGGCCGGCGATGGCCCCGATGATCAGGCCATTGAAGACCAGGAAGAACACGCTGCCCAGGCCGAACAGCAGGCCGCTGGCGAACGTCTGAAAGGCGATGCCGATGTTGTGCATGATGTAGTAGCCGAACATCACCCAGTCTTCGCTGGAGGCGCGTTCGACGGCGCGGCCCAGGTGGCCGGCCGCCGGGTCGTACATGCCGCGCATTTCGCTCACCTGCTGCTGGCTGATCAGGCTGTAGACCAGCTCGGGATACAGGTACACCAGCAGGCCGATGCCCAGCAGGCTGAGGAAAAACAGCAGGCTGGCGATCGTTACCAGGCGCCACTCCTGGCGCACCAGGCGCGGGAAGCCGGCCAGCAGGAAGCCCAGTACGTTGGCACTGATGGCGGTGCGCCGACGGTATAGCTGCTGGTGGCCGCGCAGCGCCAGCTGTTGCAGCGGATCGATCAGGTAGCTGCTGTAGCCGCGCTCCTGGGCCAGGGCCAGGTGCTGGCACAGGCGCCGGTAGTCCTGGACGAAGGTCTGGCATTGCTCGGCCTTGGCCCGGCCTTGTTCAAGTTGCTCGAGCAGTTGTGCGAAGTGTTGCCATTGAGCCTGGTGGCGGCTCTCGAAAAGACTTTGCTTCATGTCGCTCCCAGGAAACCGCGGGCAATGCCGTTGAGTTCGGCAGTGGCCTGGGCGGTGGGTACGCGCAGCGGCTGGGCCAGGATGGCCGCCAGTTCCTGGGTCCGTTCAGCGGACAGCTGGGCCTGGCGCTCGGCGAAACCGAGGATCGCCCGCTGTTCATCCAGGCTCAGGGTGAAGGGCGCGCTGCGGGGCGTGGCCGGGGGAAGTGGCGGCCGTTCGACTGCCTGCTCGCGATAGATCACCAGGGTACCGGCGGCCAGGTCGCCCAGGCGCTTGAAGGCCGGGTGCTGCAGGCAACTGATGGCGCCGAGGAAATAAGCGAACGGCAGCATGTCGGCAAAGCGCAGCAGGTTGCGGGTCAGGGAGGCGCTCCAGCCGATCGGCGTGCCATCGTCCTGTACCACCCGCAATCCCATCATCTGCTTGCCGGGGGAGCGACCCTGGTTCAGCACCTCGAACAGCACCATGTACCACCAACTGATCAGGAACAGCAGGATCGAACCCAAGCCGATGCCGATCTCGCCGAAAAAGCCCAGGGCGACGAACAGCACGCCCATGACCAGGGCACGGATGCCCAGGTCCAGGCCATAGGCCAGGGCACGGACCAGCAGTCCCGCCGGTCGCAGTGGCAGGTCGATACCCTCCGGGGTTTCGACCTGGTACCGCGTATCCAATGGCGGGGGCAGCGATGCGTTCCTTGGCGGTGCTGGTGTTTCGGGCATGGGCAACTGGCTGGTTGGACTGGTGGAGAAAAATCCAGCGCCGATGCTAGCAGTGTCTGAGGGGCAAACGACATCATTAACTGCGAATTAAAGCATTACGCGGCAGGGCTGCGGGGCAATGCGGCTGGCCCTGGCGCTATGCAAGCGCCTAGACTGCGTCGGTTTTCAAGTTCAGGAACAGGCCGTGACTTCCCTCTTTTGGTACGACTACGAAACCACTGGCATCAACCCGCGCAACGACCGTCCGTTGCAAGTGGCCGGCATTCGCACCGACCTGGCGCTCAATGAAATTGACGAGCCGGTCAACCTCTATTGCCAGCCCGCCGACGATATCCTGCCGCACCCGGCAGCCTGCATGATTACCGGCATCACTCCGCAGCGTCTGGCCGAGCGCGGGTTGAGCGAGGCCGACTTCATGACCCGGGTGCATCAGCAGCTGGCACGCCCGGGAACCTGCGGCGCGGGCTACAACACCTTGCGTTTCGACGACGAGATGACTCGCTACGGCCTGTATCGGAATTTTTTCGACCCCTATGCCCGGGAGTGGCAGGGCGGCAACAGTCGCTGGGACCTGATCGATGTGGTGCGGGCGGCCTATGCGCTA
This sequence comes from Pseudomonas sp. KCJK8993, assembly GCF_046230915.1. Taxonomy (NCBI): domain Bacteria; kingdom Pseudomonadati; phylum Pseudomonadota; class Gammaproteobacteria; order Pseudomonadales; family Pseudomonadaceae; genus Pseudomonas; species Pseudomonas sp. KCJK8993. The sequence goes on along the minus strand of NZ_JBJJLO010000025.1, from coordinate 40,907 downwards.
CGGCCCCAGGGGATCGTCTGGCCCGAAGAGCAAGGCCAGGTGACGCTGAAGCTGGAGCGCTTGACGGCAGAGAATGGCATCGACCATGGCCAGGCCCACGAGGCCTTGTCCGATGTGCGGGCAACCATCGCCCTGGCGCGCCTGATCCGCGACAAGCAGCCCAGGCTCTATGAATGGTTGTTCCAGTTGCGCAGCAAACAGCGGGTGATGGACCAGATCCGCCTGTTGCAGCCGATGGTGCACATCTCCGGGCGTTTCTCTGCCGCGCGGCATTATGTCGGCGTGGTGTTGCCCCTGGCCTGGCATCCGCGCAATCGCAATGCGTTGATCGTCTGCGACCTGCACCTGGATCCCCAAGGGCTTCTGGACCTGGATGCCGAGACGTTGCGCCAGCGCCTGTATACCCGGCGTGAAGACCTGGCCGAAGGCGAGTTGCCAGTGCCGTTGAAACTCATCCATATCAATCGCTGCCCGGTGGTGGCGCCGTTGAATGTGTTGCGTGTCGAAGATCAACAGCGCTTGCACTTGGATATGGAAGAATACCAGCGCCGCGCTTTGTGTCTGAGTGAGGCCCGGGAAGTTTGGCAGGATAAACTTTCGCTGATTTACGGGCCTGATGAATTCGCTGCCAGCGAGGATCCGGAGCAGCAGTTGTACGATGGCTTTATTGGAGATCGCGACCGCCGCTTGTGTGAACAAGTGCGCCAGGCCGATCCGCAGCATTTGGCTCTGCAAGAATGGCAATTCGATGATGAGCGGCTGCCGGAACTTCTGTTCCGCTACCGTGCTCGTAACTTTGCGGAAACATTGAGCAAGGAGGAGCAAGAGCGCTGGCGCGGATTCTGCCAGCAACGTTTGCTTGATCCGCAACTGGGGGCGCCCAATACCCTGGAAAGTTTTCGGCAAGCTCTGGAGCAATCCCTGTTAAGTGCTGATCCGAGACAACGCCAGGTGCTGGAGCAATGGCAGCAATATGTTCGCGATCTAGCCCTGCGAGTGGGCCTTTAAAAAGTTGCCGGCGGCGTTCGACGCGAGCGCCAGGCATAAAAAAACGCCAGTGATCTGGCGTTTTTAGTTGCAGCAAAAAGACCGCTGGCTGGTCTGCGAGCCTTAGCCCAGCAGGGTTGACCAGCCTTCAACCACGTCGCCACCCCACTTGGCTTTCCACTCTTTGAGGGTCTTGTGGTTGCCGCCTTTGGTTTCGATGACTTCGCCGTTGTGCGGGTTCTTGTACTGTTTAACTTTACGTGCACGCTTGGTACCGGTGGTTTTTACAGCGGCACGCGGCGCTTTAACTTTGGATTCCGGATCCAGCAGCGCGATGATGTCGCGCAGGGACTTGGAGTACTCGCCCATCAGGTTGCGCAGTTTGCCTTCGAACTCCAGCTCGGCTTTCAGCTTGTCGTCCTGGGACAGGTTCTTCAAACGTGCTTGCAGTTCTTTGATAGCTTCTTCTGTTGCACGGTATTCGTTGATCAGGGACATGGGGGCTACCTTATCGGGCGCTGGGTGGCTGGATGACAATGTTGCAATAATAGTCACGGACTTTGTACAAGTAAACATAATACCGATGCTTTATTTGGTCTTCTTAGTGTCTTTAGGCGTAACAGTCATTTCGCTATTTAATAGAAGGGCGGGTTTCTTGCGGCATTCACAAATTAGTTGTGCGCTATTTGCAAGTGTTGCTGTCCGCACTGGGAACACCGCTGGTTAAGCCTGATCTAAGGCCCTGTTGCCGGCGCCGATCGGCACTCCTGGTGCAATGAATACTGCAGTTTTGCCGCGCAATGGCTAGAATGGCGACCTTTGCGAAGTTCTGGAGTTTCCCCCCCATGCGCACCTTTCGGTTGGTGATTTCTTGCCCTGACCGCGTTGGCATCGTTGCCAAAGTCAGTAACTTTCTGGCCTCCCACAACGGTTGGATCACCGAAGCGAGCCACCACTCGGACAACCAGAGCGGTTGGTTCTTCATGCGCCACGAGATTCGTGCCGACTCCCTGCCTTTTGGCCTCGAGGCATTTCGCCAGGCTTTCGCGCCGATCGCCGAAGAGTTCTCGATGGACTGGCGGATCACCGACACCGCCGAGAAAAAGCGCGTGGTGCTGATGGCCAGCCGCGAGTCCCATTGCCTGGCCGACCTGCTGCACCGCTGGCACAGCAATGAGCTGGACTGTGATATCCCTTGCGTGATTTCCAACCACGACGACCTGCGCAGCATGGTCGAATGGCACGGCATCCCGTTCTTCCACGTTCCGGTGGATCCGAAGGACAAGCAGCCGGCCTTCGCCGAGGTCTCGCGCCTGGTCAAGGAGCATGGTGCCGACGTGGTGGTGCTGGCGCGCTACATGCAGATCCTGCCGCCGCAGCTGTGCCAGGAGTACGCCCAGCAAGTCATCAACATCCACCACAGCTTCCTGCCGTCCTTCGTCGGTGCCAAGCCTTACCACCAGGCGTCGCTGCGTGGCGTGAAGCTGATCGGCGCCACTTGCCACTACGTCACCGAAGAGCTGGATGCCGGTCCGATCATCGAGCAGGACGTGGTGCGGGTCAGCCATAGCGACAGCATCGAGGATATGGTGCGGTTCGGGCGTGACGTGGAGAAGATGGTGCTGGCCCGTGGCCTGCGCTACCACCTGGAAGACCGCGTGCTGGTGCACGGCAACAAGACCGTGGTGTTCTGATTGAAAAAAAACCAGGAGCGGGTGCTGAATATCCCGGTCCTGGTTGGCAATCGACGAGGTCAGCCCCATGACCGATCCTCTGGATAAAGCCACTTCCCAGGCTCCCGCCGTACTGGGCGAGGGTTGCCTGAGCCGCTACGACCCCGATGAACTCGACGCCGAGGATGGCACCGATTTCCCCGGGGCGGCCGAGCTCTGGGAGCAGTTGCAGCAAGAGCCTTCAGCGCCATCGCGTTGAGGCTGGTGGCCGGCGCCCGATGCGCCGCCGGCCTGTCCAAGGGGCGTTGGCCCCGATCCTCAGATCCTGAAACTGCCCACCAGGTGCTTCAGGCGTGCTGCCTGCTGCTCCAGGTCGGAGCAGGCGCGCAGGGTCGCCTGCAGGTTTTCCACGCCTTCCTGGTTCAGCGTATTGATCTCGGTGATGTCCATGTTGATGGACTCCACCACCGAGGTCTGCTCTTCAGTGGCGGTGGCCACCGACTGGTTCATGCCATCGATCTCGCCGATCCGCTGGGTCACGCTGTTCAGGCGTTCTCCGGCCTGGTTGGCGATCTCCACGCTGTCCTGGCTGTGGCGCTGGCTGTTGCTCATGGTGCTGACGGACTCACGGGCGCCGACTTGCAACTCCTCGATCATGGTCTGCACCTGTTGCGCCGACTCCTGGGTGCGGTGGGCCAGGTTGCGTACTTCGTCGGCGACCACGGCGAAGCCACGCCCGGCCTCGCCGGCCCGGGCGGCCTCGATGGCGGCGTTGAGCGCCAGCAGGTTGGTCTGCTGGGAAATGCTGGTGATCACCTCGAGGATCTGGCCGATGTTCACGGTCTTGCTGTTGAGGGTCTCGATGTTGTTGCTGGAGGCGCTGATCATGTCCGACAACTGGTTCATCGCCTGGATGCTGCGATCCACCACTTGCTGGCCATCCTCGGCCAGGTTGCGGGCGTCGCTGGCCTGTTGCGAGGCCTGGGCGGCGTTGCGGGCGATTTCCTGGGCCGCGGCGCCCAGTTGATTGATGGCGGCGGCGACGCTGTTGGTGCGGCTGGCCTGTTCGTCGGAGTTGAGCATCGACGAGTTGGAGGCGCTGACCACGCGCAGGGCGACCTCGTTGACGTGCTCGGTAGCCGAGGACACCTCGCGGATCGAGCCGTGGATACGCTCGACGAAACGGTTGAAAGCGATGCCCAGGATGCCGAACTCGTCGTGGTTATGGATGTTCAAGCGGCGGGTCAGGTCGCCTTCGCCGTCAGCGATGTCCTGCATGGCACGGGTCATCACGTGCAAAGGCTGCATCAGCAGGCGGATCAGCAGGCCCAGCAGGGCGATGGTCAGCGCCACCGCCGTCAGGGTGGCGATCACTGCCGAGGTACGGAACTCGCTGAGCATCGCGAAGGCCTTGTCCTTGTCCACCGACAGGCCGATGTACCAGTTCACCGAGGACAGTCCCTTGATCTGGGTGAAGGTGACGATGCGCGTCTTGCCGTCGACGTTGACTTCGCTCAGTTCATTGCTGATCTTCGGCGTGTCCTGGGGGTAGATGTCCTTGAGGTTCTTCATCACCAGGTTCTTGTCCGGATGGACCAGCACCTTGCCGTCGGCACTGATCAGGAAGGCGTAGCCCATGCCGTCGAAGTCCAGGGCGTTGACCGTGTCGGCGATCACTTGCAGGCTCAGGTCGCCGCCGACCGCGCCGGTGCGCTGGCCGTTCTTGAGCACGCTATCGACGATGGAAATCACCAGTTGCCCGGTGGCCAGGTCGACATAGGGCTCGGTCAGGGCCGAGCCATTGGTGCTTTCGGCGCTCTTGTACCAGGGGCGCGCGCGCGGATCGTAGCCGTCGGGCATCTTGCTGTCCGGGCGAATGATGAAGCTGCCGTCCTGGTTGCCCAGGTAGGCGCCCATGAAGGTGGAGCTCACGGCCTTCTGTTGCAGCAGGTTGCTGACATTGGCCGGGTCGGGGTTCAGGGCCACCGACTGGGAGAGATTCTCGATCAACAGCGCACGACCGGCGAGCCAGGTCTGAATATTTTTTGCAGTGACCTCGCCCATTTCCTGAAGATAGTTGTCCAGATCGTCACGAATGGCGTTACGTTGCAGGTAATCGTTATAGAGCGTGAATAGTGCAAAGGCAGCTATGACGATGAGCGAGGCGGCAAGCAGGATCTTGTGGCTGAAGCGCAGATTTTTGTTCATGGCTTGGGGTGTCCGCTAAGGTCTTTGAGTCCAGGGCATCGGGTTGGAACGGTGCGCCGAAGAGGCGGTGTTATAAATAAGCTGATATCTCCATCTATCCCAAGGGAATTACCTGACCTTTATTTCAGATACTTCTGATCCATCATTTCTTCATATCGACCGTGTAAGGCCAAAGATTAACCAGGGGTGACAAAATGCCTGACTCATCGCAACTCATCATCGGCGCCGGCCTCGACGGCCAGCCGATCGCCCAGGCCATGCGCCTGGCCAACCGCCATGGCCTGGTGGCGGGCGCTACCGGTACCGGCAAGACCGTCACCCTGCAGCGCCTGGCGGAGGCTTTCAGCGATGCCGGGGTGGCGGTCTTCGCCGCGGACATCAAGGGCGATCTCTGCGGGCTGGGCGCCGCGGGCAATCCCCAGGGCAAGGTCGCCGAGCGGATTGCCGGCATGCCCTGGCTCAACCACCGGCCCCAGGCCTATCCCGTGACCCTGTGGGATATCCATGGCCAGTCCGGTCATCCGCTGCGCACCACCCTGAGCGAAATGGGGCCGCTGTTGCTGGGCAGCCTGCTGGAGCTCACCGACAGCCAGCAGTCGGCGTTGTATGCGGCGTTCAAGGTGGCGGATCGCGAAGGCTTGCTGCTGCTGGATCTCAAGGATCTCAAGGCACTGCTCAACCACCTCAAGGACAATCCGCAACTGCTGGGCGAAGACGCGGCATTGATGACCACCGGTTCCAGCCAGGCCCTGTTGCGGCGCCTGGCTACCTTGGAGCAGCAGGGGGCCGAATCGCTGTTCGGTGAGCCGGCCTTGCAACTGGAGGACATCCTGCAGCCGGCCGCCGACGGTCGGGGGCGGATCCACTTGCTCGATGCCAGTCGCCTGGTACATGAGGCGCCGAAGGTCTATGCCACCTTCCTTCTATGGCTGCTGGCCGAGTTGTTCGAGCAGTTGCCGGAGCGGGGCGATGCCGACAAGCCGCTGCTGGCGCTGTTCTTCGACGAGGCGCACCTGCTGTTCGCTGGTACTCCCAAGGCCTTGCAGGATCGCCTGGAGCAGGTGGTGCGGCTGATTCGCTCCAAGGGCGTGGGGGTGTACTTCGTGACCCAGTCGCCGGGAGACCTGCCGGATGACGTGCTGGCCCAGCTGGGCTTGCGCATCCAGCACGGTCTGCGGGCGTTCACCGCCAAGGAACAGAAATCGCTGCGGGCGGTGGCCGATGGTTTTCGGCCCAATCCGGCATTCGATGCGCTCTCGGTGCTGACCGAACTGGGTATTGGCGAAGCGTTGGTCGGCACCCTGCAGGACAAGGGCACGCCGGAGATGGTCCAGCGGGTGCTGGTGGCGCCGCCGCAATCACGGATCGGACCGTTGACCGAGGCCGAGCGCCAGGCCCTGATCGCCAGTTCGTCGCTACTGGGACGCTATGACAAGCCGATCGATCGTGAATCCGCCTATGAGGTGCTGATGGGGCGCAAGGCGCTGGCGCCGCAGGGGCAGGCTGAAAGCAGCAAGCCGGTGCCCGAGGAGCCGAGCCTGGCCGACCGGGCTGGTGAGTTTTTGGGGACCGCGGCCGGACAAGCCTTGAAGTCGGCGATGCGCCAGGCCGCCAATCAGTTGGGGCGGCAACTGGTGCGTGGGCTGATGGGCTCGTTGCTGGGCGGCAAGCGCCGCTGAGTCAGCTGCGCGGCTTGGCGTGGCTGGCCAGGCGCTCCAGGGCCGCGCGCAACTTGGGGTCGGATATGCCGTCGGCGGTGGCCTGGATGGTCTCGGCGGCGTTGTTCGACAGGTCTATGCCATGTCCGGTTGCTCCCCGCTGGACGGTAGGAGGCTGGACCTTGAACAGGATGCGCGTCAGTCGGGCGAATTCGTCGAATGCCTGGAGCTGGCGCTGCAGGCGCTTCTGCTGGTAGCGCAGGCGGGTGGCCCAGTGCCCGTCGGTGACGATCAGCAGCAGGCTGCCTTCGCGCCAGGACGCGACGTGGCAATGTTCGCGGGCCGCCGGCTGCAATTGGCTGTCTAGCAAGCGCTGCAGGTGCGCCAGGCGCTGGGCGTGGCCGAGTATGGCTTTGAGAGGCTTGGCTTCGCGAAGAAGAACGGCGGGAGGGCGCGCCGTAAGAGGGCGAAATGCCATGATCAGAAACCTGAAGTTACAGAGCAGCCATGGTAACAGAAAGCGTCCGGCGCACTCGGTTCGTCATTTTCCCATCTGGCTCTGAGCTGATGATCCTTTGCTGATGGTGATCAGTAACTTCTGTGGGCAATGTACTTGAAGTTCAACGAAAAGCCCTTATTTTAGGTGGGCCCCGTCAAAGCGCTGTGCCAGCATCGTGGAATAACGCCACTTTCCTCACCATCGTTTCCGGGTAGAATGCTCGTTCGCATGCGGCCATGAGGGCTGCTCGGGCGACTCACCGGGGCCGCCCTCCAACCCTATGTGTGGAAGATCCTGCCGATATGTTTGCGCCTTTGTTAAAGAAACTTTTTGGAAGCAAGAACGAGCGTGAAGTCAAGCGCATGCTCAAGACGGTACAGATCGTCAATGCCTTCGAAGAGCAAATGGTGGCCCTTTCGGACGATCAATTGCGTGCCAAGACCGCAGAGTTCAAGGCCCGTATCGCCAAGGGTGAAACCCTCGACAAACTGTTGCCCGAAGCCTTTGCGGTCGCCCGTGAAGCCGGTAAGCGGATCATGGGGATGCGTCACTTCGACGTGCAACTGATCGGTGGCATGACCTTGCATGAAGGCAAGATCGCCGAAATGCGCACCGGCGAGGGCAAGACCCTGGTAGCGACCCTGGGTGTCTATCTCAACGCACTCTCCGGCAAGGGCGTGCACGTGGTGACGGTGAACGACTACCTGGCACGCCGCGACGCCAACTGGATGCGCCCGCTGTATGAATTCCTCGGCCTGAGCGTCGGCGTGGTCACGCCGTTCCAGCCACCGGAGGAGAAGCGCGCCGCCTACGCCGCCGACATCACCTACGGCACCAACAACGAATTCGGCTTCGACTACCTGCGCGACAACATGGCTTTCAGCATGGAAGACAAGTTCCAGCGCGAGCTCAATTTCGCCGTGATCGATGAGGTCGACTCGATCCTCATCGACGAAGCCCGTACTCCGCTGATCATCTCCGGCCAGGCCGAAGACAGCTCCCGGCTGTACACCGAGATCAACAAGCTGATCCCGCGCCTGGTGCAGCACGTCGAGGAAGTGGAAGGCCAGGTCACCAAGGCCGGCCACTTCACCGTCGACGAAAAGACCCGTCAGGTCGAGCTCAACGAAGCCGGGCACCAATTCATCGAAGAGATGCTGACCCAGGTCGGGCTCCTGGCTGAGGGCGAGAGCCTCTACTCGGCGCATAACCTGGGTCTCTTGACCCACGTTTATGCCGGTCTGCGGGCGCACAAGCTGTTCAATCGCAACGTCGAGTACATCGTGCAGGACGGCCAGGTGGTCCTGGTGGACGAGCACACCGGTCGTACCATGCCCGGCCGCCGTCTTTCCGAGGGCCTGCACCAGGCCATCGAAGCCAAGGAAAACCTCAATATCCAGGCCGAGAGCCAGACCCTGGCCTCGACCACTTTCCAGAACTACTTCCGCCTGTATACCAAGCTGTCCGGCATGACCGGTACCGCCGATACCGAGGCGTTCGAGTTCCACCAGATCTACGGCCTGCAGGTGATGGTCATCCCGCCGAACAAGCCGTTGGCGCGCAAGGACTACAACGATCTGGTGTTCCTGACCGCGGACGAGAAGTACGCCGCGATCATCAGCGACATCAAGGACTGCATGGCCAAGGGCCGTCCGGTGCTGGTGGGTACCGCCACCATCGAGACCTCCGAGCACATGTCCAACCTGCTCAACAAGGAAGGCATCGAGCACAAGGTCCTGAACGCCAAGTTCCACGAAAAGGAAGCCGAGATCATTGCCCAGGCCGGTCGTCCGGGGGCTTTGACCATCGCCACCAACATGGCTGGCCGTGGTACCGACATCCTGCTGGGCGGCAACTGGGAAGTGGAAGTCGCTTCCCTGGAGAACCCGACGCCCGAGCAGATTGCCCAGATCAAGGCCGACTGGCAGAAGCGCCACCAGCAGGTACTGGAGTCCGGTGGCCTGCAGGTCATCGCTTCCGAGCGCCACGAATCGCGGCGTATCGACAACCAGCTGCGTGGCCGTGCCGGTCGTCAGGGCGACGCCGGTTCCAGCCGCTTCTACCTGTCGCTGGAAGATAGCCTGATGCGCATCTTCGCCTCCGACCGGGTGAAGAACTTCATGAAGGCCCTGGGCATGCAGTCCGGCGAGGCGATCGAGCACCGCATGGTGACCAACGCCATCGAGAAGGCCCAGCGCAAGGTCGAAGGCCGCAACTTCGACATCCGCAAGCAACTGCTGGAGTTCGACGACGTCAACAACGAACAGCGCAAGGTGATCTACCACATGCGCAATACGCTGCTGGCCGCGGACAACATCGGCGAGACCATCGCCGACTTCCGCCAGGACGTGCTGAACGCCACCGTCAGTGCCCACATTCCTCCACAGTCGCTGCCTGAGCAGTGGGACGTGGCTGGCCTGGAGGCTGCGCTCCAGAGCGATTTCGGGGTGAACCTGCCGATCCAGCAATGGCTCGACGAAGACGATCACCTGTACGAAGAAACCCTGCGCGAGAAGCTGCTCAACGAGCTGATCGCCGCGTACAACGAGAAAGAAGACCAGGCCGGCGCCGAAGCGCTGCGCACGTTCGAGAAGCAGATCGTGCTGCGAGTCCTGGACGACCTGTGGAAAGACCACCTGTCGACCATGGACCACCTGCGCCACGGGATCCACCTGCGTGGTTATGCGCAGAAGAACCCCAAGCAGGAGTACAAGCGCGAGTCCTTCACCCTGTTCTCCGAATTGCTGGATTCCATCAAGCGCGACTCGATCCGAGTGCTGTCCCACGTCCAGGTGCGTCGCGAAGATCCGGCCGAGGAAGAGGCGCGCCTGCGCCAGGAAGCCGAGGCTCTGGCCCGTCGCATGCAGTTCGAGCACGCCGAGGCTCCAGGCCTGGACCAGCCCGAAGCCATGGAAGAGGGTGTCGAGGTCGACGTGGCCCTGGCTTCCGCGCCGGTACGCAATGAGCAGAAGCTGGGGCGCAACGAACTGTGCTATTGCGGTTCGGGCAAGAAGTACAAGCACTGTCACGGCCAGATCAACTAAGATCCTCGCCAGACACTGAAACACCCACGCCGTGACGGCATCAGCCGTCGCGGCGTTTTTCCATTTGCAGCACCGTCTTTTATGCCGACGGTGCATCCATTTGATGAGAGGAGCGCATTCATGGCTGTTGGTCTTGGTCCTTTGCCAACGTTGCACCCGGTTGCCGGTTTCGAACTCGGTATCGCCTCGGCCGGTATCAAGCGCCCCGGGCGCAAGGATGTGGTGGTCATGCGCTGTGCCGAAGGCTCGACGGTGGCCGGGGTGTTCACCCTCAATGCGTTCTGCGCCGCGCCGGTGATCCTCGCCAAGCAGCGTGTGCAGGGCCCGGTGCGGTACCTGCTGACCAATACCGGTAATGCCAACGCCGGTACCGGTGAGCCAGGCCTGGCGGCAGCCAGCCGTACCTGTGCCAAGCTGGCAGAACTGACTGGGGTCGATGCCAGTGCCGTGCTGCCGTACTCCACCGGGGTCATCGGCGAGCCGCTGCCTGTGGAGAAGATCGAAGGTGCCTTGCAGGCCGCCCTGGACGACCTGTCCGTGGACAACTGGGCCGCTGCCGCCACCGGGATCATGACCACCGATACCCTGCCCAAGGGCGCCAGCCGCCAGTTCCAGCATGACGGCGTGACCATCACCGTCACCGGCATCAGCAAGGGAGCGGGAATGATCCGGCCGAACATGGCGACCATGCTTGGCTACATCGCCACCGACGCCAAGGTCTCCCGCGAAGTGCTGCAAAACCTGCTGCTGGACGGTGCCAACAAGTCTTTCAACCGCATCACCATCGACGGCGACACCTCCACCAACGACTGTTGCATGCTGATCGCTACCGGCCAGGCCGACCTGCCGGAAATCACCGAGGCCAGTGGCCCGTTGTTCGGCGCGTTGAAGCAAGCGGTGTTCGAGGTTTGCATGGATGTGGCCCAGGCCATCGTCCGCGACGGTGAAGGCGCCACCAAGTTCGTCACTGTCCAAGTCAACGGCGGCGGCAACCCCCAGGAGTGCCTGGACGTGGGCTACACCGTGGCCCACTCGCCGCTGATCAAGACGGCGCTGTTCGCTTCCGACCCAAACTGGGGACGGATCCTGGCAGCCGTGGGACGTGCCGGCGTGCCGGACCTGGATGTGAGCAAGATCGACGTGTTCCTCGGCGAAGTCTGCATCGCCAGCCGTGGCGCTCGGGCTGCCAGCTATACCGAGGCCCAGGGGGCGGCGGTCATGCAGCAGGAAGAGATCACCATCCGCATCGAACTGGGGCGTGGTACCTGCAGCGAAACCATCTGGACCACCGACCTGTCCCACGAATACGTGAAGATCAACGCCGAGTACCGTACCTGATACTCGCTGTGGCCGCCCCGGGATCTTCCGGGGCCGGTCTTCGCGCTTGGCAACCATCATTTTTCATCGGCTGGGCACCCAGGCCGGCCGAATGACGGACCAGAGGAAAACGCGGTGAAACGAGTGCATGTGGCAGCGGCCGTCATCCGGGATGCCAATGGCAAGATCCTGATCGCCCGACGTGCCGATACTCAGCATCAAGGGGGCCTTTGGGAGTTTCCCGGGGGCAAGGTCGAGACCGGGGAAACCGTGCAGGCGGCATTGGCCAGGGAGCTGCAGGAAGAACTGGGCATTGCCGTGCAGGCTGCACGTCCCCTGATCAAGGTGCAGCACGATTATCCGGACAAGCAGGTATTGCTGGATGTATGGGAGGTCTCGGCCTTCAGCGGCGAGCCCCATGGTGCCGAAGGCCAGCCCCTGGCCTGGGTCAGCCCGCGGCAACTGGGCGATTATGAGTTCCCGGCGGCCAACCAGCCGATCGTCGCGGCAGCGCGTTTGCCCGAGCACTACCTGATTACGCCCGAAGGCCTGGAGACCCCGGCCCTATTGCGTGGCATGCAGAAAGCCATTGCCAATGGCTGCCGGCTGATCCAGCTGCGGGCGCCCGGTGGCTACGATCCGCAGTATCGTGACCTGGCGGTGGATGCGGTGGGCCTGTGCGCCGGCAAGGCGCAGTTGATGCTCAAGGGACCTTTCGAGTGGCTGGGGGACTTTCCGTCGGCCGGCTGGCATATGACGTCGGCCCAACTGCGCAAGTATGCCAGTGCCGGGCGTCCATTCGGCAAGGATCGCTGGTTGGCGGCCTCTTGCCATGACGCCGAGGAATTGGCCCTGGCGCGGCAGATGGACGTGGACTTCGTGACCCTGTCGCCGGTGCAGCCGACCCAGACCCATCCCGATGCCCAGCCCCTGGGCTGGGAGCAGGCCGGGCAACTGATCGTCGGCTTCAACAAGCCGGTGTACCTGCTAGGCGGCGTGGGCCCGGCCCAGTGCGAACAGGCCTGGGCCAGCGGCGCCCAGGGTGTGGCCGGCATCCGCGCCTTCTGGCCGCAGGGTTGAGCCAGGCAACGGCTTGCTGGTGCTTCACCGCCAAGCCGTTGCCCATCACGGCTTGGCGGCGGCCTGCCAGAGGATCTCGGCGATGCCCTGGCGCTTGGCAATCAAGCGAGCAGCGACGAACAGCAGGTCCGACAGGCGATTGATGTAGGCCAACCCGACCTCCGGCAGCGGTTCGATCGCATTGAGTTGCTGGCAGCGGCGCTCGGCGCTGCGGGCCAGGCTGCGGCAGACATGGGCCTGGGCGATCAGCATCGAGCCTCCGGGAAGGATGAAGTTCTCCAGCGGGCCCAACTCCTCGTTCCAGCTATCGATGGCCGCCTCCAGGCGCTGCACTTCCAGCTCATCGAGCGCCTGGTACACCGGCATCGCCAGCTCGCCGCCAAGATCGAACAAGCGATGCTGGCAGGGTGCCAAGACCTCGATCACCTGGGCCAGCCCCGGATAGGCCATGCGCTGTTCTTCCAGGCCAGCCAGGAGCAGGCCCAGCTGGCTATTGAGGGTGTCGACTTCGCCGATGGCCTCGATCCGTGGATGATCCTTGGGCACTCGGCGCCCATCCCCCAGGCCGGTTTCGCCCTTGTCGCCGGTGCGGGTGTAAATCTTCGACAAGCGAAAACCCATGTCTAGTTCTCCAGTGGTAGCGGTGCTTGGACCGGGGGCTGGTTGCTGGCCAGGGGCAGGCGCAGGGTGAAGCAGGTGCCTTGGCCCCGGGTCGATTGCACCTCCATCTGCCCTTTGTGGTTGTTGGTGATGATGAAGTACGACACCGACAGGCCAAGGCCGGTGCCCTGGCCGATCTCCTTGGTGGTGAAGAATGGCTCGAAGGTACGCTTGCGCACGTTCTCGTTCATGCCGATGCCGTTGTCCTCGACTTGGATTTCCGCCCAGGGCGGATTGAGCCGGGTGCGCAGGATGATTCGTCCCGGCTCGCTGTCATCCTCGCGCTGGTGAATGGCCTGGGCGGCATTTTTCAGCAGGTTGAGCAGCACCTGCTCCAGTTCGTTGGCGGTGCCGGGAACCGGGCCCAGGTTCGGATCGAACTGGCGGATGATCGCCTGGCCCTTGAAGTCGAAGCCGATCGCCAGGTCGAAGTCGTTGCCGGCGATCTCCACCGCCTGGTCGATCAGCGCTGGCAAGTCGCAGGGCGCCATCTGCCGGTTGCTACGGCGACTGAAGCTGAGCATGTGGGTGACGATCTTCGCCGCTCGGGCTCCTGCTTGTTGAATGCCGTCGAGCAGTTGCGGGACTTCGCGGCTTTCCAGGTAATGGTTGACGGTTTGCAGCTCGACCCCGCTCTGCTGGGCATATTCGAGGTTCTTCGGCAGGTCCGGGGACAATCGGCGGCGGATGTTCTGCACGTTATGCAGGATCGCCCCGAGAGGGTTGTTGATCTCGTGGGCCATGCCGGCCGCGAGGCCGCCTACCGAGAGCATCTTTTCCGACTGCACCATCATTTCTTCCAGGGACAGGCGCTGGGTGATGTCGTCGATACGGATCACCACGCCGCGTCCGGCGCCGCCCATCAGGGGGTAGAAGGTCAGGGCATAGTGCCTGGCCTCTTCATCCTTGAACCAGGTGACCCGCTCGATCTTGGCCACCGTGTGCTGTTCCACGGTTTCCTTGAGCTGGGGCAGGAATGGCTTGAGCGGTTCGAAGGCCAGGAAGATCGGCTGGTTCAGGGCCTCGTCCAGGCGTGTCCCGGACAGGGCGCTGGCCTCCTGGTTCCACTGAGTGACGTACAGTTGTTCGTCCAGGGCGATCAATGCCGAGGGCATGGAATCGATGATGCTGTTGAGGTAGTTCTGGAAACCGGTGAGCTTCTTCTCGATCTTGCTGCGTACCTGGACTTCCAGTTCCAGCTTGCGGTTGGTATGGCGGGTCTCTTCGGCCAGTCCCTGGGCCTGGTCGTAGGCGGCTTGGGAGTCGTCCCGGGCGCGCTTGAGCTGCTGCTCCCGGGCCTCGATCCGCGACAGCATGGTGTTGAAGGCTTCTGCCAGGCTGCCGATTTCATCGTGGTTGCCGCGGGCCGCGCGAAGGGCGTAGTTCTCTTCGCGGGTGACCTGGCGCGACAGCTCCTCGAGCTGGTGAATCGGCTGGGTGATCAGGCGCTTGATCTGCCGGGCGATGATCAGCCACAGCAGCACGCTGAAGATCAAGATGCCCAGGCTGGCGGTGAGGGTGCCGGTATAGAAGGCCATGGGCAGTTCGCTGGTGGCCACCAGCAGCAGGTGGCCCGGCTCCTGGCCCGGGCGGGGCAGGGGGATCACCTGGTTGCTGCGAAACTCGGTCAGTTGCCAGGCCTCGATATGCCGGTAGCGCTCGGGGAGCTTGAGGCGATCGCCGTGCTGCATCTGGGCGATGCGCTGGCCGCTGCCGTCATAGATGGCCGCTGCGCGCAGGGGCGAGTAGCTGTCGAGTTCGTTGAGTAGCCGTTCCGCATCCTGGGGCGAATTCAGCGCCTGGAGCGACAGGGTCGGGTTGGACACCAGCCGGCCGATGGTCTGCAAGGCCTGGGGCGCCATGCTCTCCTGGGAGATCCAGTAGGCGGCGCTGATGAAGGTCAGGTTGGCGACCAGCAGTACTGTGGTCAGCAAGACAAGCAGGGCCGCCAGGAGCTTTTGGCCCACTGGCAGGTTTTCGAGGCGCTGGCGCAATGGCATCGGCTATATCGCTGGAAATGAGCAAGTGGGCAGCGTAGCCGCTGCTCAGTCGCTGGGCAATCCGTGCTGCAGCAGGTGTTCCTTGAGGCGCAGTTGCAATTGCTGCAGGTGCGGCAGTGCCAGGCGATGGCGGCTGGCGACTGCGCAAGCGTGGCCCAGCAAATAGCGGATTTCGGTACGCCGCCGGTTGGCCACGTCCTGGTGCATGGAAGAGTAATTGGCGGCGGTGGCCTGGATCACCCGTTCGACTTCCTGTTGCAGGCCCTGCGCGGCATCGGGTTGCCCGCAGCATTGCAGCAGTTCGCCCAGTTCGGCACACAGCGTGGCGACTTCACACCGGTGTTGCTGTAGACCACCATTGCGGCAGTCGTGCAGCACCGTCAGGGGATTGATCGCGCAGTTGAGCGCCAGCTTGCGCCAGAGTCGGGTGAGGATCTGGGTGGTCCATTCATGGGGAATGCCGCTGGCACTGAGTTCATCCAGCCAGATCGGCGCGGTGGGGTGGCAGGCATCGCCGAGCCAGGTATAGCCATGCCCGGCGAACACCACGTGCCAGTCGCCATCGCGGAACGCCCCCTCGGTGCTGGAGGCGGCAATACAGCGTGCCCCGGGAACCCGGGCGGCCACGGCATCCTGGCTGCCCAGGCCATTTTGCAAGAGGATCAGCTCGGCTCCTGGAGCCAGGCGCGTGGCGATGCGCGCCACGGCCGCCTCGGCATCGTAGGCCTTGCAAGCCAGCAGCAGGCGCTGGATCGGTTGCGGGCTGTCGCAGGTTTCGCCGGGGATCGGATACAGACGGCTCTGGCCCTGTTCGACCAGGGTCAGGCCGCCAGCGACTTGGTAGTCCTGCAAGCGGGCCTGGTCCCGCAGGACCAGGCGCACCGGCAGGCCGGCGCGGGCCAAGCGTGTGGCCCAGAGAGTACCGAGACTGCCGGCGCCGAGGACGTGCCAGGTGGTGGACATCAAGTTTTCGCTCTGTTTGGCCGGCCCGGGGAGGGCGCGCGGTGAAGGAGGGGAAAGACCCGTTATAATGAGCGCGGATTTTAACCGCAAGCCGGGCGTGTTCGATGTTCTGAACAGCGCCCCTTTTTTATTGGAGAGAGTACATGCCGTCGTTTGACGTGGTATCCGAACTGGACAAGCACGAAGTCACCAACGCGGTGGAAAACGCCGTCAAGGAGCTCGATCGCCGCTACGACCTGAAGGGTAAGGGCAGCTTCGAGTTCAAGGACAAGGAACTGACCGTCAACCTGACCGCTGAAGCCGAGTTCCAGCTGGAAGCGATGATCGAGATACTCAAGCTGGCCCTGGTCAAGCGCAAGATCGACGTGCAATGCCTGGAAATCAAGGACGCCTATGCCTCCGGCAAGGTGATGAAGCAGGAAGCGGTGCTCAAGGAAGGGATCGACAAGGAACTGGCGAAGAAGATCGTTGCCCATATCAAGGAAGCCAAGCTCAAGGTGCAGGCCGCCATCCAGGGCGAGCAGGTCCGGGTGACCGGCAAGAAGCGCGACGATCTGCAAGAAGCCATCGCTGCACTGCGTGGCAAGGAATTCGGCATGCCGCTGCAGTTCAACAACTTCCGCGATTGATCGGCGCCTCCGGGAACCTCTAGCTCTTGTTGGCGTCCGAGGCCGGAGCGATGGCAGAAACGATTGAGCTCCCCGGGATCCGGTCGTTCTGCCTGTCAGTCATGCATCCTGCGCAATCGCGGAAACCTGGAGAGATAGATGGATTTGAATGCTGAAGTAGACAACTTGGTCCGGGCTTCCCAGGCCTGGATTCCAATGATCATGGAGTACGGCAGTCGCGTGCTGCTGGCCGTGGTCACCCTGGCCATCGGTTGGTGGCTGATCAACAAGCTGACCCATAAAGTAGGCAGGCTACTGGCACTGCGTAATGCCGACCTGGCGTTGCAGGGCTTCATCAGCAGTCTGGCCAACATCGTGCTCAAGGTCCTGCTGATCATCAGCGTGGCCTCGATGATCGGTGTCGAGACCACTTCCTTCGTCGCCGCCATCGGTGCCGCCGGCCTGGCCATCGGCCTGGCATTGCAAGGCAGCCTGGCGAATTTTGCCGGCGGAGTGCTGATCTTGCTGTTCCGGCCGTTCCGTATTGGCGACTTCATCGAAGCCCAGAGCATCAGCGGCACCGTCGACAGTATCCAGATCTTCCACACGGTGCTGCGTACCGGCGACAACAAGACGGTGATCGTGCCCAACGGCAACCTGTCCAACGGCATCATCACCAACTACAACCGCCAGCCCACGCGCAAGGTGGTATTCGATGTAGGCGTGGATTACGACGCAGACTTGCAGAAAGCCCGGGAAGTGCTGCTGGAACTGGCCAAGGATGAGCGCGTGCTGGCTGATCCGGCGCCGGTGGCCGTGGTTTCGACCCTGGGCGACAGCGCCATCACCCTGTCGTTGCGCGTCTGGGTCAAGACTGCCGACTACTGGGATGTCATGTTCCAGTTCAACGAGTTGTCCCGTGATCGTTTGAAAGCCGCGGGTATCGATATCCCGTTTCCGCAGCGAGTGATCCGCGTGGTTCAGGAAGCTGCCGTGTAATAAGGCCGTTTCACAAGTTGGCTGTTCGGTCAGCTAATGTTGTTCTGGACAAGGGGCCATGGGCCCCTTGTTTATTTTAAGGCTTGGAAACTAAGTGGGTGTGTTGCAGGTTGATGAATATCAACTAGCGATGTACGGCTTATTAGTTAGCTTGCTATTTATAGGGCTCGCTCTGGTTGGTATTTTTACCGGCATAAAAAACCGCCGCACTATTTCAGTGCGGCGGTTCTTAATGATATCGCGTGTTGGCTTAATTAGCCGGATATCGGGATTACAAGATGCTCAGCGGGTACTCGACGATGATACGTACGTCGTTGTTGTCGGACTGGTAACCGCTGTAGGCGGTATTGGCGCGATATACCGCGCTACGCAGGCGGAAGGACAGGTCCTTGGCCGGACCTTCCTGCATGACGTACTTGGTCTCGAAGTTGAACTCCTTTTCCTTGCCTTCGCCCAAGCCATTGGTGGAAATGTTGTCGCCGGTCACGTAGCGAGCCATGAAGCTCAGGCCTGGCACGCCATAGGTGGCCATGTTCAGGTCGTAGCGTGCTTGCCAGGAGCGCTCGTCGCGGCCCACGAAGTCGGAGATCTGGATGGAGTTGGCCACGAAGACCGTGCCGTTGCCGTCAACGCCGTAGTAGTAACCGTTGTCGCCGCTGGAACGCTGGTGGGCCAGGGTGAACTTGTGCGCGCCGAGGCTGTAAGCCGCTGCCAGGCTCCACAGTTTGTTGTCCACGCCCTTGCGACCGTCGCCGATCATGTCGACCAGGTCGCCACGCTTGTCGCCTTCGGTCTTGTAGCCGTTGAAGTCGAAGTTCAGGGACTGCGACTCGGCGATCGGCAGGGTGTAGTTCAGGTTGATGTACTGCTTCTTGAAGTACTGGTCGACCTTGGAGCCTGCCAGGGTGCCGGTGAAGTTGTCAGTGAAGGCGTAGGTGGCGCCGAAGATGTTCGCCGAAGGCAGGCCTTTGGCGCCATTGCCATTCTCGTCTGCCACGCCGCCGATGCTGTCCTTGCCCATGCCGGTCTGCTTGCTCAGTGCGGTGAAGCGACCAGCACTCAGTTCCAGGCCCTTGATTTCCTTGCTGGTGATCAGGGTGCCTTCGGCCACTTCCGGCAACAGGCGGCTGTCGTCGGTGGCGAATACCGGGCTGGCGACGAATTGACGACCGTACTTGAGGGTGGTGTCGGAGAGGCGGAACTTGATAGCGGCACCCGTCTTGGACTGGGTCTTTTCCGGTTGGCCGTCGCCATTGACTGCGAACAGTCCGTTGCCGGCACGGCCTGCGCCGCCGTCCAGGCGAGCTGCGCCCATGGCCATGGCGTCCACGCCGACACCCACGGTGCCTTGGGTGAAGCCCGATTCGTAGGTCAGCAGTTCACTGATACCGGTGTCCTGGCGATAGCCGCTCTTGTAGCCGCCACCTGGCTTGGAAATGTTACCGGCGCCATTCTTGTAGTCGCGATTCATGTATTCCAGTCGGGTCTTGGACTTCAAGCTCTGATCTTCGAAGAAACCCTTGGACTCGTCCTGGGAGGACGCGATTGCGAACTGCGAGGTCCCTGCGGATACAGCCAGGGCGATCATGCTCCACTTCATCACGCGCATCGTGATTTGCTCCTTTGGTTTTTAGAAGACTATTGCCGTCCCACCTGTATTTTTATCTGGGCGGCTCTTTCTTTTTGTGTCGGCGCAAACTTATATCACGCTGACAATATTGGCGATACTTGCCTATCTATCCTTTCAGCTTCTTTACGACCCTGTCGCAAACTGCTCGATCGGTGTCGTAACTGTTCGGCCAAAATGCACTCGGTCCGACAAGTTGAATAGTACTTCTCGAGGGGATGTAAAGAGGCAATGAAGGCTCCCCCATGCAAACACTTTCAAAGTACTTTTGGGGCAGCCCTGCCACTATTGTTATGAGTCTGTAGGGGCTCACTTTCGATGAGCCATCGCAGACGATTCCGGGCTGAATGCAACAAGCGTGCACAAATCCATTTTGTTCGGCGTTTTTTGTTCAAGGTGCCCTATGAACCTGTAAAAACCGCATAAAACCGCCGTCTTGGGTTGCTTTTCGTTTGGCTTGACGTGGCTGCCTCCCATGGTGCAGGGCTGTGCAATAAGTTGCACAGCTTTGCAAAATGTTACCGCCGCACACCGCGAAGTGAGTAAACGGCGGATGCTTGGGGTACTCAGCGTAGACCCTTTGTGCGGTTTTGGTGCAAGACCGCCGAAACGCGGTACGAGTCCAATGCGTTGTGGAACGCCAAGAACGAGAAACATCAAGGGCTTGCCTGGTCATGTTTCGAACATTCATCACGCATTGTGGGCAATTGGTGCGGGGCTTCGAAAAGGGTCCTGTTTCGGGGCGCATCGGGTTGCACGCAGTGGCTCCTTGCCAAATCGGGGGTGAGGGGCGCAGGCTCATTGCTCATGAAGCGCGAGGCGTTCGCAGGTATGCTGCGCCTCTGTCGCCTGGCAGGTGTCAGTAATACTGGACGGCCAGGCTGTAATGGGCTGAGCGGGAGCAAGCGCGGTGTTCACTTTAGATTCACGATTGCAGCAAGACACGTTAGTCATCGGGGATTTCCCCCTTTGCCGGCTGTTGCTGTCCAATGATGCAAACTACCCTTGGTTCATCCTGGTGCCGCGTCGCGAAGATATCAGCGAGTTGTTTCAACTGGATGTCACCGATCAGCAACAGCTGTGGCGAGAAACCACAGCGCTGGCCGAAGTGCTGAAGGACTCCTTCGATGCCGACAAGTTGAACGTGGCGACGCTGGGCAATGTGGTCAGCCAGTTGCACATGCATGTGATAGTGCGCAAGCGCGATGATGCGGCCTGGCCTGCACCGATATGGGGCAAACAGCCGGCCAAACCTTACAGCTCGGAGCAGGTTGCACAGATACGCGAGCGCTTGCGGCTGGTGCTGACCGATGATTTTCGCTTTCTGGAGGGCTGAATCATGAGTCTGGAAGCGCGGGTAACCGATCTGGAAAGTCGCCTGGCATTTCAGGATGACACTATCCAGGCCCTCAATGATGAGTTGGTGGCGCAGCATAAGGTGCTGGAGCGCCTGCAACTGCAGATGACGGCCATGCTCAAGCGCCAGGAGGAGATGGCCGGTCAGTTCAGCTCCTTCGAAGAAGAAGTCCCGCCTCCCCACTATTGAGGGGATCGCAGGGTAAAAAAAACCGCGCCTTTGGCGCGGTTTTTTTGCAATGGGCGCTCAGCGACGTGGTAGCGCTGCGATTACGTCCTCGGCTTGCAAGCCCTTATCACGATTCATCACCGAGAACTCTACGCGCTGGCCTTCGACCAGGACGCGATGGCCTTCGCCACGGATGGCGCGAAAGTGCACGAAAATATCGTCGCCGGAGTCCCGGGAGATAAAACCGAAGCCCTTGGAGGTGTTGAACCACTTCACGGTCCCGGTATCACGATTGCTCATGTCGTAGGCAGGTGAAGCCGCGGCGGCTGGTGACGATTTGTAGAAGCTCACGGCCAGGTGCAGGGCAACGGCGATCAATGCGGTCAGCAGGCTGACCAGGACTGCGGGTTGACCACCGATCACCGGCATGGGAGCCAGCAGGGTGAGGGTTTGCAGTACCACTACCAGGACCAGCAGGGCGCTGGCCAGGTTCTGCAGGTGCTGGCGCGGACCTTTGTTCCAGTGGGGAACAACTGGAGCCAGGGCCAGGTTGAGCAGGCCGAAAATGGCCAGGTAAAGAGCATCGGGTTGTTGCAGGTAGGGAACCGCGTCAGATCTTAGACTCGGAATCAAGGACAGCAGCAAGGCTGCAAGGCCTGTCAGCAGGTGGACGATTTTCAACATTTTGATTAACTCACGTTAAGAAGTAGCACTAAGGAAGAGCTGATCGCGCACGGTTCGCTTTGGAAAAAAAAGGTTAAGGCGGGTACATGCGTGGTGTCAGCCTATGCGCGTTGGCCGAAGAAATAGGCAACAACGACACGGGCTCTATTTAACCGCAAAGCCCAGGCCTTCTCAAATCACCGGTGCTGGCTGGCGAGAGGAGGGCAACCCCATCGTGGACGATGGTGATCCGGAGCATCAGGCAAAGGCCTGTGCTAGACAGGTGTTGGCGGATTTTCCAAGGAACGCAGGATTTCCCCCATGGTCAGATTAGGCTCGAGCCCAGCGTTTGACGGTCCGACTGGTCACGGGACAATCCACCGCAGGCCGCTCGGGGGACAGAGGCCGGCGCAAGGGCGAGGCTCTTGCTAGAGTGGTCCGGCAGCTGATTGGGTGGATTCATCTGGTTAACGGAGAGAAACATGGCAATTGATATCGGTATCAGCGAAGCGGATCGTAAATCCATTGTCGACGGCCTTTCCCGTCTGCTATCGGATACCTACGTGTTGTACCTCAAGACCCATAACTTCCACTGGAACGTCACCGGCCCTCAGTTCCGCACCCTGCACCTGATGTTCGAGGAGCAGTACAACGAACTGGCCCTGGCGGTCGACCTGATCGCCGAACGCATCCGTGCCCTGGGCTTCCCGGCTCCAGGCGCCTACTCCATCTACGCCAGGCTGTCCTCGATCAAAGAGGAAGAAGGTGTGCCGGCAGCCGAGGAAATGATCAAGCAACTGGTCAGTGGCCAGGAGGCGGTGACCCGCACCGCCCGCGGTATTTTCCCGTTACTGGACAAAGTCAGCGACGAACCCACGGCCGACCTGCTGACCCAGCGCATGCAGGTGCATGAGAAAACCGCCTGGATGCTGCGTTCGCTGCTGGAAAACGGTTAAGCCCTCCGCTACGGATGGCGCCTTGCGCGCCGTCCGTATCTGCGACGCGCATTGGTTGTGGGGCATACGGCTGCACAGGGCCGATTTAATGGATATAATCCCGCTCTTTGCTAGGTAGCCCGAGCTTTGGCGTGGGCTCTGGCTGTAGTTCAAGCAGTAACCTGATTGCCGAGACGCCCCCATGCCGATGTACGACTACCAATGCGCTTCCTGTGGTCATCAGTTGGAAGCCATTCAAAAGATCAGCGCCGCGCCGCTGGTCGACTGTCCTGCCTGCCAGGCACCTGAACTGAAAAAGATGCTGTCCATGCCCGGTTTTCGCCTGAGTGGCACCGGCTGGTATGAAACCGATTTCAAGACCGGCTCGAAGAAGAACCTGGCCGGTGGCGACAAAGCTGACTAAGTTGAACGACACGCGCGAGTTCTTGCACTATCCGGCACCCGAGGGGTGCGCAAGGCCTCCATCGAATTTCGAATTACGAGAAGTGAAACCACTACCATGATGCGCAGCCATTATTGCGGCCAACTGAACGAAAGCCTGGAAGGTCAGGAAGTAACCCTTTGCGGATGGGTCCACCGTCGTCGTGACCACGGCGGGGTGATCTTCCTCGATATCCGTGATCGTGAAGGCCTGGCCCAGGTGGTGTTCGATCCGGACCGCGCTGAAACCTTCGCGACCGCCGACCGCGTGCGCAGCGAATACGTGGTCAAGGTCACCGGCAAGGTACGCCTGCGTCCGGCTGGTGCCGGCAACGCCAACATGGCCTCGGGCATGATCGAGGTCCTGGGTTACGAGCTGGAAGTGCTGAACGACGCGGAAACCCCGCCGTTCCCGCTCAATGAATACACCGACGTGGGCGAAGAGACGCGCCTGCGCTATCGCTATATCGACCTGCGCCGTCCAGAGATGGCCGAGAAGCTGCGCCTGCGCTCGCGGATCACCAGCAGCGTGCGCCGCTACCTCGACGAGAACGGCTTCCTTGATGTCGAGACGCCGATCCTGACCCGCGCCACCCCTGAAGGTGCCCGCGACTACCTGGTGCCGAGCCGTACCCACGCTGGCAACTTCTTCGCCCTGCCGCAATCGCCGCAGCAGTTCAAGCAGCTGTTGATGGTGGCCGGCTTCGACCGCTACTACCAGATCGCCAAGTGCTTCCGCGACGAAGACCTGCGTGCCGATCGTCAGCCTGAGTTCACCCAGATCGACATCGAGACCAGCTTCCTCAACGAACAGGACATCATGGGTCTCACCGAGGGCATGATCCGCAACCTGTTCAAGGAAGTGCTGGATGTGGAATTCGGCGAGTTCCCGCACATGACCTGGCACGAAGCCATGCGTCGCTATGGTTCCGACAAGCCGGACCTGCGTATCCCGCTGGAACTGGTGGATGTGGCCGACCAGCTCAAGGACGTGGAATTCAAGGTGTTCAGCGGTCCGGCCAACGATCCGAAGTGCCGTGTGGCGGCCTTGCGCGTTCCTGGCGGGGCGAGCATGCCGCGCAGCAAGATCGACGACTACACCAAGTTCGTCGGCATCTACGGCGCCAAGGGCCTGGCTTACATCAAGGTCAACGAGCGTGCCAAGGGCGTCGAGGGCCTGCAGTCGCCGATCGTCAAGAACATTCCTGAAGCCAGCCTGAACGTGATCCTCGATCGCGTCGGCGCGGTCGATGGCGACATCGTGTTCTTCGGCGCCGACAAGGCCAAGATCGTCAGCGAAGCCCTGGGCGCGCTGCGGATCAAGGTCGGTAACGACCTCAACCTGCTGACCTGCGACTGGGCACCGCTGTGGGTCATCGACTTCCCGATGTTCGAAGAGAACGACGACGGTAGCGTCAGCGCCGTGCACCACCCGTTCACCGCGCCCAAGTGCTCGCCTGCCGAGCTCGAGGCCAATCCGGCCGAAGCCCTGTCCCGTGCCTACGACATGGTGCTCAACGGCACTGAACTGGGTGGCGGCTCGATCCGTATCCACCGCAAGGAAATGCAGCAAGCGGTATTCCGCCTGCTGGGCATCGAGGAAGCGGAGCAGGAAGAGAAGTTCGGCTTCCTGCTGGATGCCCTCAAGTATGGCGCGCCACCCCATGGCGGCCTGGCCTTCGGCCTGGATCGCCTGGTGATGCTGATGACCGGCGCGCAATCGATTCGTGAAGTGATCGCCTTCCCGAAAACCCAGAGCGCTGCCTGCGTCATGACCGAAGCGCCGGGTGCGGTGGATGCCAAGGCTCTGCGCGAGCTGCACATCCGTCTGCGCGAACAGCCAAAGGCTGAGTAAGCTGGCCCGACAAGGCGCACCTTCGGGTGCGCTTTTTCTATGGGGCGAGTTTTTGCTACCCGCCTGCCTGATGGCAGCGCTGGTAAGGTTTCAAGGAGAATTTGGAGCAAATTATGGCCGGTCATTCCAAGTGGGCGAACATCAAGCACCGCAAAGAGCGTCAGGATGCCAAGAGAGGCAAGATCTTCACCAAATGGATTCGTGAGCTGACCGTCGCAGCCCGCCAGGGTGGTGGCGAGCCCGGTTCCAACCCACGCCTGCGCCTGGCCCTGGACAAGGCCCTGGGCGCCAACATGAGCCGTGACATCATCGACCGGGCTATCGCCCGCGGTACCGGCGCTGCCGGCAGCGACGACGTGGTCGAGCTGACCTACGAGGGCTACGGTCCCAACGGCGTGGCAGTGATGGTCGAATGCATGACCGATAACCGCAACCGCACCGCGGCGGCGGTTCGTCATGCCTTCAGCAAGTGTGGCGGCAACCTGGGCACCGACGGTTCGGTAGCCTATCTGTTCGAGCGCAAGGGCCAGCTGACCTTTGCCGAAGGTGTCGACGAAGATGCGCTGATGGAAGCGGCGATGGAGGCCGATGCCGACGACGTAGTGAGCAACGAAGACGGCTCGGTCGACGTATTCACCTCCTTCGCCGGTTTCTATGGCGTGCGCAATGCCCTGGAAACTGCGGGCTTCAAGGCGGCGGATGCGGAGATCGTCATGCTGCCCACCACCAGTGCCGAGCTGGACCTGGACGGCGCAGAGAAGGTCTTGAAGCTGATCGACATGCTGGAAGACCTGGATGATGTGCAGAACGTCTATTCCAACGCGGATATTCCGGAGTCGGTCGCTGCCCAGTTGGGTTGATTTGACTGCACCGACCTTGAAGCCGGATGCGCAACGCCGCGATGATTGTGCGGCAGGGCGCTTCCGGCTTCGCTCTTTTCGCTATCCCGGTCATCCCCGGCAGGCCTTTTCACTTCAGCAGCAGGCGTTATGACTCTTATTCTTGGCATCGACCCCGGTTCGCGCATCACCGGTTATGGCGTGGTTCGCGACACCGGGCGCGGTTGCGTGTATGTGGCCTCCGGGTGCATTCGCACTGGCGCCGGCGAACTGCACGAGCGTTTGCAGATCGTCTATCGCGGGGTGCGCGAAGTGATCCAGACCTACGGACCGGTGACCATGGGCATCGAGAAGGTGTTCATGGCGCGTAATGCCGATTCGGCGCTGAAACTCGGGCAGGCACGGGGCGCGGCCATAGTGGCCGCGGCTGAGGAAGGCCTGGAGATCGCCGAGTACACCGCTACCCAGGTCAAGCAGGCCGTGGCCGGCACCGGTGGCGCCAACAAGGAGCAGGTGCAGATGATGGTGATGCATCTGCTCAAGCTGACCGCCAAGCCGCAGATCGATGCCTCGGACGCCCTGGCCATCGCCATCTGTCATTCCCACACCCGTTCCAGCCTGTTGCCCCA
Organism: Pseudomonas sp. KCJK8993; assembly: GCF_046230915.1. Classification (NCBI taxonomy): domain Bacteria; kingdom Pseudomonadati; phylum Pseudomonadota; class Gammaproteobacteria; order Pseudomonadales; family Pseudomonadaceae; genus Pseudomonas; species Pseudomonas sp. KCJK8993. The sequence goes on along the minus strand of NZ_JBJJLO010000025.1, from coordinate 14,697 downwards.
CGGCTTGGGGACGGCACGCAGTCGTGGCGGCCGCTTGCGTCTCTGATAGCATCGGCGCAGTCATTTCAAGAGTAGAACGTCGTGGTGCCAGAATGTCCGGCCCGGATGCCTGCTCAGTGAGTCGCCAGCGAACGCTGGCCATCGCCTTAAGGATTCGAACGTGATTGGACGCTTGCGCGGCACCTTGGCTGAAAAACAGCCGCCGCACCTGATTCTTGATGTCAATGGGTTGGGGTATGAAGTCGAAGTGCCCATGACCACCCTGTATCGCCTGCCATCGGTCGGCGAACCCCTGACCTTGCACACTCATTTGGTCGTGCGCGAAGACGCGCAGTTACTCTATGGCTTCGCCAGCAAGCGCGAGCGAGACTTTTTCCGTGAGTTGATCCGTCTTAATGGCGTGGGGCCGAAACTGGCCCTGGCCTTGATGTCCAGCCTCGAGGTGGACGAGTTGGTGCGCAGCGTTCAGGCCCAGGACACTTCGGCCCTGACCAAGGTGCCCGGGGTCGGCAAGAAGACCGCCGAGCGTTTGTTAGTCGAGCTCAAGGACCGGTTCAAGGCCTGGGAGGCGGTCCCGAGCATGTTCACCCTGGTGCCGAACCAGCCGGATGCGCCGATGCCGGTGGCCAGCGCCGAATCGGACGCCGTCAGTGCGCTGATTTCCCTGGGCTACAAGCCGCAGGAGGCTAGCAAGGCGGTCTCCGCGATCAAAGAGAAAGGCTTGAGCAGCGAAGAAATGATCCGTCGGGCCCTGAAGGGAATGATTTAAGTGATAGAAGCTGATCGTCTGATCGCCGCCACGGGCCCCCGTGAGCGCGAAGAAATCCAGGATCGGGCGATTCGTCCGGTCAGCCTGGCCGACTACATCGGCCAGCCTGGCGTGCGCGAGCAGATGGAACTGTTCATCCAGGCTGCCCGCGGGCGCAACGAATCCCTGGACCATACCCTGATCTTCGGTCCGCCAGGGCTGGGCAAGACCACCCTGGCCAACATCATCGCCCAGGAGATGGGCGTCTCGATCAAGAGTACCTCCGGGCCGGTGCTGGAGCGTCCCGGTGACCTGGCGGCGCTGTTGACCAATCTCGAGCCCCATGACGTGCTGTTCATCGACGAGATCCATCGCCTGTCGCCGATCGTCGAGGAGGTGCTGTATCCGGCGATGGAGGACTTCCAGCTCGACATCATGATCGGCGAGGGGCCGGCGGCGCGTTCGATCAAGCTCGACCTGCCGCCCTTCACCCTGGTCGGCGCTACTACGCGGGCCGGCATGCTGACCAACCCGCTGCGGGATCGCTTCGGTATCGTCCAGCGCCTGGAGTTCTATAGCATCACGGACCTGGCGACCATCGTCAGTCGTTCCGCCGGCATCCTCGGCTTGCCCCTGGATCCGGAGGGCGCCATCGAGGTGGCGCGCCGGGCACGGGGCACGCCGCGGATCGCCAACCGCCTGCTGCGCCGGGTGCGCGACTTCGCCGAGGTGCGGGCCAAGGGGCATATCACCAAGGCGGTGGCCGACCTGGCGCTGAACCTGCTGGATGTCGACGAGCGTGGCTTCGACCATCAGGACCGGCGTCTATTGTTGACCATGATCGAGAAGTTCGACGGCGGGCCGGTGGGGGTCGACAGTCTGGCCGCCGCGATCAGCGAAGAGCGCCATACCATCGAGGACGTGCTGGAGCCTTACCTGATCCAGCAGGGCTACATCATGCGTACCCCGCGTGGTCGGGTGGTGACCCGGCATGCTTACCTGCATTTCGGGCTGAACATTCCGTCACGATTGGCAGAAGCGCCCGTGGTAGACGAGTTTCTCGATGCCGTGGACGATTGATCGGACACACTTTTCGTCGACTTATTCGGAGTTTGTGCTGTCCTAGGGGCTGGCTACGTCGAAACTTCAGCAAAAGTCGTCCAAGAATGAAAAAACAGTTGCCTGGCCGGATTGGCAACCCGAGGAGTAAGCACTAGAGTATGCGCGCGCAAAACGGGCTTGAGCCGTTCGCACATCGTTGTCGCGTTTATTACGAGGACACCGATGCCGGCGGCATCGTGTATTACGTCAATTACCTTAAGTTTATGGAGCGGGCTCGAACCGAGCGGCTACGACACCTGGGCTTCGCCCAATCGCAGCTGGTGGGGGAGAACCTGTTGTTTGTCGTGCATTCCAGCGAAGCGCGTTACCACGCGCCGGCGCGGCTGGACGACGAGCTTCTGATCAGTGCCCAAGTCACCGAGCTGAACCGGGCCAGCCTGCGATTCACCCAGCAGGTCAGGCGGTCCTCGGATCACGTACTGCTCTGCGAGGGGCAGTTCCTGGTGGCCTGTGTACGTGCCGACAATTTCAAACCCCGCGCCATTCCAGACGCCCTGCGTACGGCCTTCGCCGACGAGGGCGGCGCGGGTACACACTCAGAGCAGGAGATAAAGCGTGGAAGCTAACGTCGTCGACCATTCCTCCATGTGGAGCCTGGTCAGCAATGCCAGCGTTGTAGTGCAGTTGGTAATGCTGACCCTGGTGGCCGCATCGGTGACTTCGTGGATCATGATCTTTCAGCGCAGCAACCTGCTGCGCGCCGGTCGACGTGCCCTGGAGAGCTTCGAGGAGCGCTTCTGGTCCGGTATCGACCTGTCCAAGTTGTATCGCCAGGCGGGTAGCAATCCTGATCCGGACTCTGGCGTCGAGCAGATCTTCCGTGCCGGCTTCAAGGAGTTCTCTCGCCTGCGCCAGCAGCCGGGCGTCGAGCCCGAGGCCGTGATGGAAGGCGTGGCTCGTGCGATGCGCGTAGCGATCTCCCGTGAAGAAGAGAAGCTCGAGCAGAGCCTGCCGTTCCTGGCCACCGTGGGCTCGGTCAGCCCGTACATCGGTCTGTTCGGGACCGTGTGGGGGATCATGAACTCCTTCCGCGGCCTGGCTTCCGCACAGCAGGCGACCCTGGCCACCGTGGCCCCGGGTATCGCCGAAGCCCTGGTAGCGACTGCCATCGGCCTGTTCGCGGCCATCCCTGCGGTGATCGCCTACAACCGTTTCTCCGCCCGCGGCGAGACGCTGATCAGCCGCTACTACACCTTCGCCGACGAGTTCCAGGCGATCCTGCACCGCAAAGTGCACACCAGCGAAGAGTGAGCAGGTAAACCCAATGGCCCGAGTTCGCCACAAACGCAAGCCGGTTGCCGAGATGAACGTAGTGCCCTACATCGACGTGATGTTGGTACTGCTGGTCATCTTCATGGTGACCGCGCCGATGCTCAACCAGGGTGTGAAAGTCGACCTGCCCAAGGTTTCCAGCGAAGCCTTGCCCCAGGACAACAACACCCAGGTGCTGACCATCTCGATCAAGGCTGACAAGACCTACTACTGGAACCTTGGCAGTGAAGTCGATACCGACAAGCAACAGGACAAGGCAATGACCTTGCCGCAGATGACCGACGCGGTAACCAAGATCATCCGTGCCGGTAACGAAGGCGGCAAGCACACCCAGGTGTTCATTCGCGGCGATAAATCCGTCGACTACGGCGCCGTGATGGGTGCCATGGGCGGCCTGCAAAAAGCCGGCGTCGGCAACGTTGGCCTGATTACCGAGGCGCCCTGATGCACCAACAGCGAGAGCCGTCCGCTTCGGAAAGCTACTTCTGGCCTAGTGTCTGGGCAATTGCCCTGCACGTTCTGGTGTTCGGCATGCTGTTCGTCAGCTTTGCCATGACGCCAGAGTTGCCACCGGCCAAGCCGATCGTCCAGGCGACCCTGTATCAGCTGAAATCGAAGAGTCCGGCGACCACCCAGACCAATCACAAGATTGCGGGTGAGGCGAAGAAATCCGCCGCGCGCCAGACCGAGACCGAGCAGTTGGAGCAGAAGAAGGTCGAGCAGGAAGAGATCAAGGCCGCGGAACAAAAGAAAGAAGAGGCTGCCCAAAAAGCCGCGGAAGCGAAAAAGGCTGACGAGGCCAAGAAAGCCGACGAGGCGAAGAAGGCTGATGAAGCCAAGAAAGCCGCTGAAGCGAAAAAAGCCGAAGAGAAGCAATTGGCTGATATAGCCAAGAAGAAAGCCGAGGAAGAAGCCAAGAAAGTCGCTGAAGAAGAGGCCAAGAAAAAGGCCGCTGAAGAAGCGAAGAAGAAAATCGTCGAGGACGCGAAGAAGAAGGCCGCGGAAGACGCCAAGAAAAAAGCAGAAGCTGACGAGGCGAAGAAAAAGATCGCCGAGGATGCGAAGAAGAAAGCTGCCGCCGACGCCGCGAAGAAAAAGGCTCAGGAAGCGGCGCGCAAATCTGCCGAAGAGAAAAAGGCTCAGGCCCTGGCGGACTTGCTTTCCGATAAGCCGGAGCGTGAAGCCACGAAATCGGATGAGGTAGGTGACAGTGTCGCAGGTAGTTTCGATGATCTGATTCGTATTCGTGCGGCGGAAGGCTGGGCTCGTCCTCCTTCGGCGCGCAAGGGCATGACAGTGGAACTGCGGATCGGCATGTTGCCAGATGGTACGGTGACCACGGTCAGCGTGATCAAGTCCAGTGGCGATGGCCCGTTCGACGCCTCGGCGGTAGCGGCAGTCAAGAACATTGGACGTTTGACAGAAATGCAGGGTCTGAGTCCGAAGGACTTCGCTCCCTATCGTTCATTCAAGATGACATTCACACCTGAGGACCTAGCCTTGTGAGAAACCTTCTTCGAGCAATGCTTGTCGTTATTTGCTGCATGGCAGGGATAGCGGCGGCGGATGAAAAAAACATTCTGGTCACCAGTGGCAGTGACCGGGCGACGCCGATCGCGGTAGTACCGTTCGGTTGGCAGGGCGGTAGCGTCCTGCCGGACGATATGGCGCAGATCATCGGCGATGACCTGCGCAACTCGGGTTACTACGCGCCGATTCCCAAGCAGAACATGATCAGCCTGCCGACCCAGGCCAGCGAAGTCATCTTCCGTGACTGGAAGGCCCTGGGTGCCCAGTACGTGATGGTCGGCAGCATCGTGCCAGCCGGCGGCCGCCTGCAGGTGCAGTACGCGCTGTTCAACGTCGCGACCGAGCAGCAGGTCCTGGCCGGCAGTGTCTCTGGTGGGGTCGATCAGCTGCGGGACATGTCGCACTACATTTCCGACCAGTCCTTCGAGAAGCTCACCGGCATCAAGGGCGCGTTCTCCACGCGTCTGTTGTACGTGACCGCGGAGCGATTCTCCACCAACAACACCCGTTATACCCTGCAGCGTTCGGACTACGACGGTGCCCGGGCGGTGACCCTGCTGCAATCCCGCGAGCCGATCCTGTCGCCACGCTTCGCTCCCGATGGCAAGCGTATCGCCTATGTGTCGTTCGAGCAGAAGCGTCCGCGTATCTTCGTCCAGCACATCGACACGGGCCGTCGCGAGCAGATCACCAACTTCGAAGGCCTCAACGGTGCGCCAGCCTGGTCGCCGGACGGTAGCCGCCTGGCGTTCGTGCTGTCCAAGGATGGCAACCCCGACATCTATGTGATGAACATGGCTTCGCGCCAGATCAGTCGTGTCACCAGCGGCCCAGGCATCAATACCGAGCCGTTCTGGGGTAAGGATGGTTCGACCATCTACTTCACTTCCGACCGGGGCGGAAAGCCGCAAGTATATAAAAGCAATATCAACGGTGGTGGCGCTGAACGTGTGACCTTTATTGGTAACTACAACGCCAACCCGAAACTTTCTGCTGACGAAAAGACCCTGGTAATGATTCACCGCCAGGATGGTTTCACCAACTTCCGGGTGGCTGCTCAAGATTTGCAGCGCGGTAGTGTAAAAATCCTTACAGATACCAACCTTGATGAGTCAGCTACTGTTGCGCCCAACGGCACCATGGTAATCTACGCCACCCGCCAGCAGGGCCGGGGAGTCTTGATGCTCGTGTCCATTAATGGACGTGTGAGGCTCCCGCTTCCTACCGCTCAAGGCGAAGTCAGAGAACCGTCCTGGTCCCCTTACCTGAACTGACGCGGCGCTACAATGTTTCACTTAACACACTGGGGTTCATTAGGAGTTTCACGATGGAAATGTTGAAGTTTGGTAAGTTTGCTGCGCTGGCTTTGGCCATGGCTGTGGCTGTAGGTTGCTCCTCCAAGGGCGGCGACAACGCTGGTGAAGGCGCTGTTGATCCAAACGCTGGTTACGGCGCTAACACTGGTAATGTTGATAGCTCCCTGAGCGAAGAAGCAGCTCTGCGCGCAATCACCACCTTCTACTTCGAATACGACAGCTCGGATCTGAAGCCAGAAGCCATGCGCGCTCTGGACGTTCACGCCAAGGACCTGAAAGGTAACGGCGCTCGCGTTGTGCTGGAAGGCAACACCGACGAACGTGGTACCCGTGAGTACAACATGGCTCTGGGCGAGCGTCGTGCGAAAGCCGTTCAGCGCTACCTGGTACTGCAGGGCGTGTCCCCAGCCCAGCTGGAGCTGGTTTCCTACGGTAAAGAGCGTCCAGTTGCCACTGGCCACGACGAGCAGTCCTGGGCTCAAAACCGTCGCGTCGAACTGCGTAAGTAATTCGTCATGCGAACGTGCCGTCGTGCTGTAACTATCTTGGCTCTCAGTCTCACGCCTTTCGCGGCGTGGTCTGCGGTTCCTGTGGTCGATAGCAACTCTGGCTATGGAAATAGCGGGAGCAGTTATCCACCAGCGGGTTATGGCACGAACGGCGCCTATGCCGGGGGAGGGGTTTCGACCCCTGTCTCGGCACAGGGCGAGCTGTTCCAGCAACTGCAGCAAATGCAGGAGCAGATCGCACGGCAACAGGGTGTGATCGAAGTTCTGCAAAATGATGTAGCGCGCATGAAGCAAGAAAGCCTGGAGCGTTACCAGGATCTTGATCGGCGCATAGGAAGCGGTGTGGCACCTGCCGCGACTCCTGAGAATTCTTCCGCCGCTGGCAATGCCAGTGCCGCCGGTACGGCAGCCGGAGCTACTGCTCCAGCGCCTGCCGCCAGTAGCGAACCGGGTGATCCGGCCAAGGAAAAGCTCTATTACGATGCTGCCTTCGACCTGATCAAAGCCAAGGATTTCGACAAGGCCAGCCAGGCCTTCTCGGCATTCCTGCGCAAGTACCCCAACAGCCAGTACGCTGGTAATGCCCAGTACTGGTTGGGTGAAGTGAACCTGGCCAAGGGCGATCTGCAAGGCGCTGGCCAGGCATTCGCCAAGGTTTCCCAGCTCTATCCCAAGCACGCCAAGGTGCCGGATTCGTTGTACAAGCTGGCTGACGTAGAACGCCGACTGGGTCACACCGACCGGGTCAAGGGCATTCTGCAACAAGTCGTGGCCCAGTATCCGGGGACTTCCGCCGCCCAGTTGGCTCAACGGGATTTGCAGCGCATGTAAGTGTGCTGGCGACCGTTACAAGAAACCCGCGCTTGCCGCGGGTTTTTTCGTTAGAATCTGCGCCCTTTTATGACACACGCTTCCTGGGATCTACGCGTTGACGGGGTTCCTTGAAGTGCCTGATGGAGGCGGACAGCCTGTTTAGCTGTTACGTCCGTGGCGAATATGCAAGACACATTGAGAATCACCGAAGTTTTCTACTCGTTGCAGGGGGAAACTCGGACTGCCGGGCTGCCTACGGTTTTCGTGCGCCTGACCGGTTGTCCGCTGCGTTGCCAATACTGCGACAGTGCCTATGCCTTTAACGGCGGCACCCAACGTACCCTCGACAGCTTGCTCGAGCAGGTTGCCGGATTCCGTCCGCGTTATGTCTGTGTCACCGGTGGCGAGCCGCTGGCGCAACCCAACGCCATTCCTTTGCTCAAGCAGTTGTGCGATGCCGGCTATGAGGTTTCGCTGGAGACCAGTGGCGCCCTCGATATCTCGGCGGTGGATCCACGGGTCAGCCGGGTCCTGGATCTCAAGACCCCGGGCTCCAAGGAAGCCCAGCGCAATCGTTACGAGAACATCGAGCTGCTGACGGCCAACGATCAGGTCAAGTTCGTCATCTGTTCCCGTGAGGACTATGACTGGGCGGTCTCCAAGCTGATCCAGTACCGCCTCGAGCAACGAGCTGGTGAAGTGCTGTTTTCGCCAAGTCATCACGACCTGGATGCACGGGAACTCGCTGACTGGATCGTTGCCGACAACTTACCGGTGCGCCTGCAGTTGCAGTTGCACAAGTATCTTTGGAACGACGAGCCGGGGCGTTGAAATGACCAAGCCAGCAGAACACCAAGCAGTACCTGAAAAACGTGCAGTGATCCTCCTTTCCGGCGGCCTTGATTCGGCCACCGTGGTCGCCATGGCCCGCGCCGAAGGCTACCGCTGCTACACCATGAGTTTCGACTATGGCCAGCGCCACCGCGCGGAGTTGCAGGCTGCCGAACGAGTGGCCCGCGACCTGGGAGTGGTGGAGCACAAGGTCATTGGCCTCAACCTTGATGGCATTGGCGGCTCGGCCCTCACCGATAGCTCCATCGATGTGCCACAAGCACCTGGCGAAGGAATTCCTGTCACCTACGTGCCGGCGCGCAATACGGTGTTCCTTTCCCTGGCCTTGGGCTGGGCGGAAGTCCTCGAGGCTCGGGATATCTTCATTGGGGTCAATGCGGTGGATTACTCCGGCTACCCGGATTGCCGTCCCGAGTTCGTCGAGGCCTTCGAGCGCATGGCTAACCTGGCGACCAAGGCCGGTGTCGAGGGGCAGGGTTTTCGGATCAAGGCACCCCTGCAGAATCTCAGCAAGGCCGACATCATCAAGGCCGGGGTACGCCTTGGAGTCGATTACGGGCTGACTGTCTCGTGCTACCAGGCGGATGACCAGGGCCGTGCCTGCGGTAAATGCGACAGTTGCCGCCTGCGTGCCGATGGCTTCCGTGCAGCCGGTGTCAGCGATCCAACACCTTATTTTTGATTTTTTCATCTAGGGTGTTGAATTATCGTTAGAAATCAGTATTATACGCGCCACCACACAGCGGGTCGTTAGCTCAGTTGGTAGAGCAGTTGGCTTTTAACCAATTGGTCGTAGGTTCGAATCCTACACGACCCACCATTTTCATGGTCGGAGGCGGTACTAGGAAGGGGGGCTTGCCAGAGCCGAGCTACTAGTCTTGCTGCCGTCTGGAGCGAACCATAGGCGCGCTCCGTGATGATGTCAATATGAAATAGCCCACTGCCGGTCCCGGTCAGTGGGTTTTTTCGTTCAAGCGGTCAACAAATCAGCTTCGCCTTAGAGCGAACTGGTCCAGCTCGATGCTTTTATCAGGAATCCTTGTGCAAACATCGACTTGCTGATGTCCGGCGCCGACCAGGCGTGCACAGTTCATCCTGCCGATGCCGACATTCCTGAAGCTGAACCTAAGCTGAACGAAGCTGGGCGTTTAGCTAGCTGTCAATTCCACCGGAAACTGCCGATGGCGCTTCTATCCGGTAAGAGATCCATCAGAGCTGCTGGCTCAAACGAATCCTCCATCGACTGGCAGAGAGGTATTCCTAAATCCGCCCAGAGCGTCCCAGGTCCGTCCCAACTCAGCTCATGAGAAAGCCCTGTGCTGGGCTTGGATATCTGTTCCAGCGGATATTTATCAGGCCGTCTCTGCCTGGGCAGTGCTGCAAGCAGCTCAGAGGCCGTAGCGGGTTGCTGAGTGGGTGAGTCCTCCACTGTTGCGGCAATACCTTGCCCAAGCCCCTCTGGCATCTCCTCTGGGGCCGGTAAGTGTTTGGGTAGAGGTACAGGCTTAGGCTCAAGCGCCTGAGGAGTTATGACGTCCTCACGTCGCTCAAGCCTTATCGCACCCTGATGCCAGCTACGCTCATCGAGCACTGCTCGCATATGTTCGTAGTCAGCCTCGATGTAACTCATCGTCGTGGCGATGTTCGAATGGTTCAGCAGTGTCTTGGTCAGGTGAATATTGCGTTCTGGTTGCCGCATCAAATCGGTAGCTAAGGTGTGCCTGAACCGGTGCGGCGTCATGCGTATGCCGAAGGCGCTAGTCAGTTTTTTGTACATGCCCTCAACTTGATCGATGTTCATGGTTTTAGATCTGTAGTGGATCGAAAATCGATTAACATTGAAGAGCTGATCTTGGCCCGAAAAGCCCTGGGTTGAAGCAGCGTTTAAAAGTTTTTGTATGTGTGGTTCCAAACCTTTCATTATTGGTACGCAAAACTCTCTGTGAGTCTTTTCTGTATCAGCATTCACGTAAACGAGTCTGTTGTCCCAGTCCACGTCTTGAACCCTAATGCATAGCAGTGCATTCAGGCGTATCCCGGTGTAATAGAACATCTCGAATGTGGCCAGCCAGAACCACGCAGGCGTAATCGGGCTGCGCTGACCAGAGCTCTTCTCCTGGTCGACTAGGGTTTGCAGCCAATGGCGTGCCTGGCGTATCCCGTCTCCCGAGATGATTTTGCTTGGCCGCTTCGGTGCAATGAGCGTGCTTTTCTTGAAAGGGTTAGTTAGTGAATTGGGTATGATTTCGTACTCAAGCGCATAAGCCCAAATAGTACGAAGATGGTTGGAGTATGTGTTCCAGCTGCGTCTAGACAGTCCATCTTCGATAGCGATACTTCTCCAGGAAAGTATATTTCTTCGGTCAAGTTTTGTTATGTCTATTTCTTCACCGAAGTTTTTAGTAAGAGCTTTAATGGAGGCTCGATATATTTTAATAGTTGCTTCGCGCAATACATGATCCATTAGGTATTCTTGTAGTAGCGCAACCGGAGTCATTGGCTAACCTCTTCTTCAACTCTAGAGATGCTAGGGTTGTCCAGGGTAACTTCTGTGAAGATAGTGCTAGAGTCTCTTAGTAAATAGCCTTTAAGTTGTTTGGTTTTCCTTGGGCCTGAAACGTTGAAGGTCCAGATATTCAAACTCTTCTTCGTTTTCTCATGCAGCTTTTCCTTCTCGAACGCACGCTGAACTTGCTGCCAGGCAACCGTCCCGTTCTTGGTTGCGATCTGCTCAAGGGGCGGATGCTCTTGTATATAGCGTTTGAAGATACCTGGAGTAACGAGCATCGCTGTGCCGTCAACGGTATGAACCAGGGCTTTGGCATCATTGATGATGATTTTTCGGGAGGTGATTCCGGCCTTTAGCCACGCGACGAATCCCTGTCCCAGACTGATACTGGAAGGCATTGTGGTTACATCTTCTAGTGCTTGAGGCTCAGAACTGGCCTCAGAAGTGTATTCAGGCTGCGTCATCCCTGATTGAAGGGGCGATGCAGCCTCCGGGCCAGCGCTAGAACTTAGTACCTCTGCTGGCACCGTGATATTACTATAGAGTTTCAATAGCTCATCGATATCGAAATTTTCCGAATCGATACTCTGCAAGGTCTGAGATTGTTTTTGATTTGTTGGTGGAGCAACGATTGAATTAGCTGCCACGACAGTAACAGTCGGTTCTGCTGCAATCGGTTCGTCTGGAACGGCGTATGTTGTCTCCTGAGCTTCTGAACCGTCACGTTGGTCGATCTCGACCGTGACTGTGCCTGCATAAGCCTCAGGACGATCAGCTGGATCAGCCCAGATTAGCGAAGGTGTGACTTTCAGTACCGTAAAGCTGTGCTTCCAACCACGCCCTGTATCGACGGTCACTTTCCAAACAGCCTTATCCTTGGCATTCGTCTGAATAATGGCCTGGTCCTGCAGCATGTTGAAGAAAGGTGCATTGGAGGATGGAATGTGGTCGCTGCCCTGCGAGAGCATAGCTGCTCTCAGGTGGTCCGCAGTCGGCTTGCTTACCAACCAAAGAGCATCCTGTGCCAGCCAACCATCAGCAGGACCGTCGGGGTGGTTAAGCTTGAACTTCTCACGCACCAGGTACCTGAGACATTCCACCAGTTGCCTTTGTAGCGATTGTTTGGGCGCTGCCATCGCACGGTCTGGATTGCCTCCGAGCTCCTGGGCCACCGATGTACTATCAGCCTTGATCACAATTTCACCGAGAATGCCGGCATTTTCGAACTGCCCTGCGACCAGGTAGATCAGTTGCGTCCACAGTTCAGGAAACCCGCAGAGCCAATCTAGAATCTCGGGGGCCAGGATCTGCGAATAGATCAAAGCAGTAGCTGCTCCGTGGAGCTGGTACTCACGACCTTTGACGTACTTGAATCGATAGGGCTTTGCGATTGGCCCATGCCATGGGTGCCAGATCTGTCCACCTTGAAGCTCGACACGAATATCGACTGCTACTTTGCCGAGGTCATGTAGCAACGCCCCATAGGCTGCCGCTGTTGTCCAAGCTTCAGCTTGGGCTGATTGCGACTCAGGCGGGGCGCCGATCGGTAGAAGGTAGGTTTGACGGATCTTCAAGGCGTAAGCCACGATCTCCAGTCCGTGGTCGAGCAGGCCACCTAGATGGGCGTGGTGATGATTTTCTGAAGCCGGCATCAGCTGTACCAGCTCTGCGTACCGCTCAAGCGGCTGGCGGTAGAGTGTGTTGAACTGTTGGTGTGAGAGCGAAGCGCGGCGCCAGATGTTCTCCAGGAGCTCTTGGCGTCGGGGAGTGTTCAGCAGCGCAGCTGCGTTTGCCGGTAGGTGGAAGCCTTGCGGAGTTGCTTCTGAGGGTGGCCTAGCCGGTTTTCGGCTGAGCCAGGATAGAATTTGCATTGGGCGCTCCATGAGGATTCATGGCGCGGGTTTTCCTCTACAGGCGGAATGCCAGCAACAAAAAACCATTTTTAGCGGTGAGAGGGTTTTAGGGCATTGTGCCACTACCTAGGGAACAGACTGGTGGTAATGTTTCTGATTCAGAAGTGGGGGAACGATAATATGTCCGGCCTGCAGCACTGTTGAATAGATCGAGGATGTTCGCGACCGTCCTTGGGCGAGCAGCTAGTTGCTTCCGCATAACTGGAAGTCGACTCAGTCTTTAGGGGCATAAGCGTCCGCGCTAGTCTGTGCATCAACGGCTAAAATTTCGCTGAAACCCTCGCTCAAGCGTGGAGGCTGAAGTGCTTTAAAGACGTTCCTAATGGCCTTTTCAGGAACCATCTCATCATCAGGGCGCAATTGATTACGTGCCAAACAGTCTTCCAGCGAAGTAGTAAAAAAATTGCAACCACATCAAGCTCATGCTTCTTGGCAATCTGTATGAGCGATTCACGCTCACAGCGTTGAACCAGGATGGCATCAAAGATTACAGCGCTAGGCTCAATTAAAAGCATCGATTTGGCCCAAGTGCTTTTTCCTGCACCCTGAGCGCCTATCAATAGATACAGACGAGAAGGCTTAGGAGTCGCTAGCAGAGCCTCTGATAGGGCAAGATGAGCCCTCTGCCAAGCCAGTCTATTGAGCTCAGCGTTGATAATGCGCCCATTCTCCGTCTGTAGAAAGTGATCAGGGTTGATGTGCATGATGGTGGCCTGCAAGTAAAAGCGCGAATGTAGTATTTGAAAGCAGGGCTGGCCGTAGTGGCCTGGCCCGGAGCTGGTGGACAGGTAGTTAAGAGTTACTGCTCGCATAGCGCCGCTCAAACTCCATCGGGCTGAGATAGCCCAGCGTCGAGTGGCGGCGACGGTGATTGTAAAAGCGGATGTAGTCGAACAGGTCGGTTTTCGCCTCGTGGTAGCTGGCATAGCGCGTCAGGTACACCCGCTCAGCCTTCAGCGAACGGAAGAAGCTCTCCATCGCGGCGTTGTCCCAGCAGTTCCCGGGACGTGAATGGCTGGGCACGATTCGATGTCGCCGAAGTAAGGCCTGGTAGTCGTACGCGCAGTATTGGCTGCCTCGATCCGAGTGCAGCAGCACTTCTTCTTTCGGCTGCCGGCGTGCAATGGCCATCTCCAGCGCGGCGTGTACCAAGGCCTGCTGCATGCGGTGGTGCATCGCCCAACCGACGACGGCTCGTGAATAGAGATCGAGTACGACTGTCAGATACAGCCAACCTTGGGCCGTCCGCACGTAGGTCATGTCCGAGCCCCAGTGCCGATTGGCACGATCCGAGGCGAACTGGCGATCCAGGTGGTTCGGGGCAATCGGCAGAGCATGACGACTGCTGGAAACCAGCCGCCAGCGCTTGCGCGAGCGAACGCGCAGACCGGCTTCGCGCATCAGTCGAGCAACCCGGTGTCGACCACACGCATGCCCCATGGCCACTAACTCGGCCTTGATTCGGCGATGGCCATAGATCCCATTCACCTCGTGGTGAATGGTGCGGATCTCCTTGCTTAGACGCCGATTCGCCATCTCTCTCGCCGAAGGTGGCCGCTGCTGCCAGGCATAGAAGCCGCTACGGGATAGCGACCAGCCAACGCCTCGATGGCGCGGAACTTCACTTCGTGGGCTGCGAGAAGATGGCGAGCGCCTTTTTTAAAACATCGCGCTCGATGGTGACCTGAGCCAGTTGCTGGCGTAGACGACGCAACTCCGCGCTCTCACCACGCTGCTTGCCGTTGCCCGGAAAGGCATCGTCCTTGCTGCTCGTACTGGCGCTTCCATTTGCCCTGCAGGCTTTTCAGCGATGCCGAGCGTGGCGAAGCGGGGTACCGGCAAGCAGCTGGTCTACCGCCTCGTGTTTAAAGGATTCAGGAAAACGTCGTCTGGTCTGGATCATGAACACTCCTTGTAGTGGACATTATCTGCCTTAAGTCAGTGTCCACTCAGCTTGGGACAGACTACTAAGGGATATGGTGTTGTCTAATGGTTCCTGGGGGTGTTGATTTGGGTTCTTTGATTTTATTTGAAACACTATTAGTTGTTGGCGGATGATGCTTGGATCGTATGTGAATTAGTTGATATTTAATTCTTAGGGGTCTTGTTCTTG